>JANYGE010000451.1 GCA_025362535.1 Hyphomicrobiales bacterium | reverse complement strand
GGCTCAAGGCCTGATGCAGCTGATGCCAGGCACGGCAAAATTGATCGCACGCCAATACAGTTTGCCCTTTGAACTGGCTAAACTCAAAGGCGATCCAAGCTACAACGTGAAACTGGGTGCAGCACATTTAGCTGATTTGGTCGATACATTTGGCGGCTCCTATATCATGACCTTGGTTGGTTATAATGCCGGTCCGCGCCGGGCCCGCGAATGGGTTGATGAGTTTGGTGATCCACGCGGCGGGCAAGTCGATCCGGTCGACTGGGTTGAATGCATTCCATTCGAGGAAACCCGCCAATATGTGCAGAAGGTGATGCAAAACCTCCACGTCTATCGATCACGTTTGGCCCCAGAAACTGTGCGCCCCATGACGATGGATCTGAAACGTGGAACGCCGGCTGATCTCACTGTTGCGAGCACCGATCCCATCGCTCCAGTGGCCGAATGCAAAGCAAAATCAATTGCGTCAATTTTGACAGGTTGCTAGGGCGCGGTTCCTAGCTCAGACCCCGAGACTGCGTAGCTCGCGCAGCAATTTCCGCTGCATTGCTTCCGGGAATGTTTGCAAATTCTGCGTGGGGATAACGAAAGCCTCAGGCCCGCAAATAACATTTTGCCGATAGTAATCGGCAATGCGTTGTTGGCCGTAAATCAAGGGCAGTCCGTTGATGGTAATGGCATTGGCTGTGGCGATCTGGCGGGCTTCCGGCAGATTGCCATTTTCATTGTCGGCGCCATCGCCGGAAATATCAATAACACGGCGCACCGCTGGAAAAGAAGATCGAGCAGAAGCTTGGTGCAGAAAGCCATGGCTGCGCCAAGCCCAGTGCCACCCGGCGTCCAGTGGCGTTCGGCCTTCTCGGTGGCAACAGCAAAGGCTTCAATATCGGCCTGGTCGGAAAGCCCAGCCCACGGCACGGCAATGGTTTGGTTATGGCGGTTCGACCATTGCACAAGACACAAGGCCATGCGTTGCAAGGGACCAGCTTTGATCGCTTCCAATATCCGTGGGTGGCGCACAGCCTTGGCAATGCCATCCATTTGCAAGCGATAATCGCCCGCATCAACACTGCTCGAACAATCAACAGCCAGAACCAAGGCAACATCAACAGGGGCTGTTTCAAGTATGGGCATGCCAGCACTTATAGCGGCTTATTCGCCCGGCGTGGTGATTTCCTTGGCGATGGCGCGAACGAGATAAAGCGCCAGAAGCAAGAGAACCGCCAATACGCCAAGAAAGCTCCAATCTTGGCGTGTCATGACAAGCTGGCCATCCGGAGTGATTTTTTGGTAAACGGAAATGCCCGCAAACAAAACCAGAAGGGCCGCCGCACCCAGACTGCCGCTGCGCAAAATATGCAGCAGAATCTTGGCCAGCGGCGACATTTCAGACATGGATTATTTCTTCTTATCCCACGGAGCCTTCTTCACCTTGAAGCCACCCTCCTTGGGCTTACCGGCAAATTTAGGCTTGCCGCCTTCAAACTTGGGCTTGAACTTCGGCTTATCCGTGAAAGACTTCTTGCCTTCATAACGCGGCTTCACATCAGCCTCATGGGGCTTGCGATCTTCATAGCGCTCGGGCTTGCCTTCTGCGCGATCAAAGCTGCGCTTCCGCTCAGACTTTGGCGCAGGCGCTGGCATGGCCCCATCCAAACGCGAAATGGTCACATCATCCTTATCGGCAATCACCATGGCAGCGGCAAATTTTTCGGCCATATGATTGGCGATCTCGAAGCGCGTTTCATTTTCATTGATGCGGATCGCCCCAATATCAGGCTTGGTAATATGGCCGCGGCGGCAGATCATCGGCAGCAGCCATTTTGGATCGGCATTGTTCTTGCGGCCAATATCCAGCTTGAACCAGGTGAAATCACGCGGGCCCGTATCGCCACCCTCTTTGCGGCGCAAAGGCTTTGGCTCGCGGAATTCACTGCGCGAACCCCGATTATCGCCGGGGCCTGGATCAAACACATCTTCGGCAGCAGGCAGGCGCGAACGGTAAATCCGCACGAGAGCTGCAGCAATTTCTTCCGGTTGGCGATTGGCCAAAACCGAGCGCGCCATTTCCAAATCTTCTTCGCTATTGACGGCCGTCAGGATCGGGTCTTGCAACATGCGCTGCTGGTCGAGCTTGCGAATATCTTCAGCCAGTGGTGGGCCGCTCCACACCGGGCTTACCTTAGCGGTGGCCAACATCTGCTCAGCCTTGCGGCGGCGCGACAAGGGCACCAGAAGCACCGAAACGCCCTTGCGCCCGGCCCGGCCGGTGCGGCCAGAGCGATGCTGCAAAGTTTCAGCATCATTCGGAAGATCAGCATGGATCACCAGATTGAGATTTGGCAAATCAATCCCGCGTGCTGCCACATCGGTTGCCACGCAGACGCGGGCTCGGCCATCGCGCAGCGATTGCAGCGCATGATTGCGTTCGCTTTGGCTGAGCTCACCAGAGAGGTTCACCGCCGAAAAGCCGCGCTCCGAAAGCGTGGCGTGCAAATGGCGCACATGGTCGCGCGTGTTGCAAAACACAATGGCACTTGGCGATTCAACAAAGCGCAGTACGTTCACCACGGCATGTTCAACTTCATTGGGGGCAACCCGCATAGCGCGATATTCAATGTCGGCATGGGCGCGCTCAGAACCCTTGGCTTCGATGCGTATGGCATCGCGCTGATATTTCT
>JANYGE010000410.1 GCA_025362535.1 Hyphomicrobiales bacterium | reverse complement strand
AAATAGGCTCCCAACTGGGAGCCCTTTTCAACTCACTCTAAAACCTTAAACTTTCACGCACACTTCTGCGCCAAGCTTCCATCCTTATAGCGCTTAGCCATTTCGGCAACGGACAGCACTTTCTTAATCTTGCTCGCCTGTCCCGCTGTGTTGAAATCGACAAAGCGTTGCGCGCAAAGTTTGGTCATCGCTTCCATGGCGGGTTGGAGATATTTGCGTGGGTCGAATTCGGAGGGGTCTTCGAATAGCACCTTACGAATAGCGCCAGTCAGCGCCATGCGGTTATCGGTGTCGATGTTGATCTTGCGCACGCCGTGCTTGATGCCGCGTTGAATTTCAGACACGGGCACACCCCAAGTTGGCTTCATTTTGCCGCCGAACTTGTTGATGATTTCTTGCAAATCTTCCGGCACTGAAGATGAACCATGCATCACCAAATGGGTGTTTGGCAGCTTCTTGTGAATCTCTTCGATCACATTCATCGCCAGCACTGCGCCATCAGGCTTGCGGCTAAATTTATAAGCACCATGTGAGGTGCCCATGGCAATCGCCAGCGCATCCACTTGGGTTTCTTTCACGAACTTCACGGCCTCATCAGGATTGGTCAAAAGTTGATCATGGCTCAGCTTGCCTTCCGCACCATGGCCATCTTCTTTCTCGCCCATGCCAGTTTCTAAGGAACCCAAAACGCCAAGTTCGCCTTCCACTGAAATGCCGCCCAGATGCGCCATGCGGGTAACTTCGCGGGTCACACCCACATTATAATCCCAATCGGCAGGTGTCTTGCCATCCAGCAACAGCGAGCCATCCATCATCACCGAGGTGAAGCCCGATTGAATGGCGGTCATGCAGGTGCCGGGTTCATTGCCGTGGTCCAGATGCACGCACACTGGAATGTTCGGATAAATTTCGGTCACCGCATCCATCATGTGACGCAGCATGATGTCATTGGCATAAGAGCGCGCACCGCGCGAGGCTTGCAAAATAACCGGTGCGTCAGATTTATCGGCAGCCACCATAATGGCCAGCGCCTGCTCCATATTGTTAATGTTGAAAGCTGGCACACCATAATCATTCTCAGCGGCGTGGTCGAGCAATTGGCGAAGGGTAATACGGGCCATGGGTCGGTCTCCTGCAAGGTTTTGAGAGGTTTCGTTGAGGAGCGGATAGTCGATATTTTAGGAGGGCACAAGTAGATTGAGGTGCGCACCTCATTTAGATAAAACATGAGGTCTCTTGGCGGCGCGGTAAATAATGCGCTAATTGAAACCATGCCCAAATTCACCCCGCTTATCGAATCGCTCCCCATCACCATTCCCTTTGTTGGCCCGGAAGCTCTGGCCCGTCGCTCTGGTCAGCCCATTAAGGCCCGCATGGGGGCCAATGAGAATGTGTTTGGCCCCTCACCCAAGGTGATTGCGGCTGTGCAGGCTCACGCCCCAAATGCATGGCAATATGGTGATCCTGAATTATTTGATTTGAAGCAAGCGCTGGCTAAACATCTCGGCATTGCGCCAGAAAACATTGCAATTAGTGAGGGCATAGATGGGCTGCATGGCCTTGCCGTTCGCATGTTTGTGGAGCAGGGCACGAAGGTCGTTAATTCGCTGGGGGCTTATCCCACATTCAGCGCCCATGTAAAAAGCTTTGGCGGTGATTTGATCACGATCCCTTATGCTGATGACCGGGAAGATTTGCCTGCGCTGCTGAAATTGGCCAAGGCCGAAAAGCCAAAAATCCTCAATCTGGTCAATCCCGATAACCCGATGGGCACATGGTGGCCAGCCTCCGATGTGCAAAAGCTGATGGATGAAACGCCAGAAGAAACTTTGGTTATGCTGGACGAAGCCTATAGCGAATTTGCGCCTGAAGGCACTGTGCCACCCCTCGATGTGACCCGCCGAAATGTGCTGCGCTTTCGCACATTTTCTAAAGCCTACGGCCTTGCGGGCATGCGGGTGGGCTATGCCATCGGGCACCAAGACGTGATTGCTGGCTTTGAAAAAGTGCGCAATCATTTTGGCGTAACGCGGCTTTCGCAAATTGCAGCACTTGCCGCATTGCAAGATCAAGACTGGATGCAATATGTGGTGCGCGAAGTGTCAAAGGCCCGCATCCGCATTACCGAAATTGCCAGAGCCAATGGCCTGAAGCCTTTGCCCTCCGCCACAAATTTCGTAACCATCGATTGCGGCCGCGATGGCATTTATGCAAAATCCATCGTGGAGGGATTGCTGCAGCACGGCATCTTTATTCGCATGCCGGGTGTCGCTCCGCAGAACCGCTGCATCCGCATCTCTTGTGGCAAAGAAAAAGACCTCGACTTGCTAGCCGAGGTCTTGCCGAAAGTTTTGCAGGGGTTGGGTTAATTACTTCGCAGCCAGTTTCGCTGCAATCTGAGCCACGTGTTTGCCTTGGAAGCGCGCGCCATCAAGTTCGTGGCCTGCTGGCATGCGGCTGCCATCGCCACCGGTTGTTGTTGATGCACCATAAGGTGAACCACCGCGAATTTCATCATGGCCCATTTGGCCAGTGAATGAATAGGGCAGGCCGACAATCACCATACCATGATGCAAAAGCGTGGTTTGGAAGCTGAGAATGGTCGATTCTTGGCCACCATGTTGGTTGGCAGCGCCTGACATAGCCGAGCCCACTTTACCAACCAAAGCACCCTTGGCCCACAATCCACCGGTTTGATCGAGGAAATTCTTCATCTGCGCAGCCATCATGCCATAGCGTGTTGGTGTTGCAAAAATCACCCCATCATAATTGGCAAGATCATCTGGTTTAGCGATTGGAGCCTTCTGGTCTGTCTTGTAATGATAGGCCTTTTGAATGTCTTCAGGCACGGTTTCAGCAACGCGCTTCACATCAACTTCTGCGCCGCCTTCTTTAGCGCCTTCTGCTGCGGCATAGGCCATAGCTTCCATGTGGCCCCAGGAGGAGTAATAGAGAACGAGAACTTTAGTCATTATATTTCCTTTGTTAAATCGTTGCTTGTGAGAGGAGAGCTTTTAAATCGACGCGGGCATTGACCATGGCGAGTTTACCATCTGGTCCGCGCGGCCATTGGTCTTCTGGTTTATCCCAGTAGAGTTCGACACCGTTTTGATCTGGATCGCGCAAATAAAGCGCCACGGAAACGCCGTGATCGGCAGCGCCATCAAGCGTCAGGCCGCTTGTCACCACACGCTTATAGGCATTGGCGAGATCAACTATGGTTGGGTATAAAATGGCAGTATGATAGAGCCCAGTTGTACCGGGAGCAGGGTGTTGCCCACCTTTGCTTTCCCAGGTGTTCAGACCAATATGATGATGATACCCACCGGCTGAAATAAACGCCGCCTGATCGCCATACATTTGTTGCAGCTCGAATCCAAGAACCCCGCTATAAAACCCGAGTGCCCGTGCAATATCAGCCACCTTCAAATGCACATGGCCAATATGGGTTCCTTTCGGAACAATATAAGTTTGCGTTGTCATGATTTTACTGCTGTAACTATTATTGTTACGTTATTTAGTCTCGGAGGATCACCACTTCAAGAGTTTTTTCTTCATGTGGACAGAATATCACTGATGCCTTGTGTTCTGGTGCCGAAACGCGGAAAACCGAAAAAAGTTCCAGAGGATCTCCCATGACCACCAAACCGAAATTCATCGCACCGGCCAATTTCACCATCGTCAATCATCCCCTGGTTCTGCACAAACTCACTTTGATGCGTGATAAAAACACGCCCACCACCGTTTTTCGCCAGCTCTTGCGTGAGATCAGCTTGCTTCTGGGCTATGAAGTCTCGCGTGATCTGCCCATGACCACCCAACACATCGAAACACCGGTTGGTCCGATGGAAGCTCCGATCATAAAAGGTAAAAAACTGGTCATCGTATCTGTGTTGCGCGCGGGCAATGGCCTGCTTGAAGGGATGTTAGATTTGATTCCATCAGCCCGGGTTGGTCATATTGGCCTCTATCGTGATCCTGTAACCTTGCAGCCCGTCGAGTATTATATGAAAGTACCAGCGGATATTTCCGAACGCCGCACCATCGTGGTCGACCCGATGCTGGCAACTGGCAATTCCGTGGCTGCCGCAGTGCGCCGGTTAAAAGAAAAGGGTGCCAAAGAAATTCGCTTGGTCACATTATTGTCGGCCCCAGAAGGCATCACGCGGTTTCATCAAGAACATCCGGATGTTCCTATCTATACAGCAGCGCTCGATTCTCACCTTAATGAGCATGGTTATATCGTGCCAGGCCTCGGCGATGCCGGAGACCGCATGTTTGGTACAAAGTAATTACCAGTCATTAAGCATGGAAGACAATTGCTGAAATCTTAAAACTCTCAGCAAGGATTGCGCCCGTAGAGTGCCTCCAACAGTGTGGAGTAAATGCATTCAAATGACGGCGGGCACGACAAAATTAATTCAACCGCCGTTCAAGCGAGCTGATGGCTCGCCCCGTCGTGTGCTCTATGCTGAAGATCAAACCTCATCGCGCATCGTCACCACAGCGATGCTCAAAAAAATGGGCTTTTTGGTTGATGCGGTAGAAGATGGCGAGCTTGCAGTGCAGCAAGCCCGTGAGCAAAACTATGACGTGATTCTGCTCGATATTGAAATGCCTGTGATGGATGGTGTAACTGCCGCAAGATCCATTCGCTCTGAACTCAAGCATTGTGATGATACGCCGATTTTAGCGCTTTCCGCATTTTTGGCCGATTCAACAGAAGTTACCATTTGGCGCGATGCT
>JANYGE010000404.1 GCA_025362535.1 Hyphomicrobiales bacterium | reverse complement strand
GTGTGCGCGCCGCAGTGGTTGCCGATGAGCAGCGAGTCACACTGGGTGAAGTTGCGCGCGTTGGTGGCTTTGCGGTGGGCTGATACGAGGCCACGATAGGTGCTGTCACTATGGCCAGCGCATATGCCTTTGGAAATGATCCGGCTGGAACTGTTCTTGCCCAAGTGGATCATTTTGGTGCCAGAATCAATCTGCTGCCTGCCATTGGAGATGGCGATCGAATAAAATTCGCCGCGCGAGGATTCACCGCGCAAGATAACACTTGGATATTTCCAGGTGATGGCGCTTCCAGTTTCAACTTGCGTCCAGGAAATTTTCGAGCGCGCACCACGGCAATCGCCGCGCTTGGTCACAAAATTATAAATCCCGCCCTTGCCTTCAGCATCACCAGGATACCAGTTTTGTACGGTGGAGTATTTAATCTCAGCATCTTCATGGGCAATGAGTTCCACCACAGCAGCATGAAGCTGGCTTTCTTCACGCGTTGGTGCGGTGCAGCCTTCGAGATAGGACACATAGGCGCCCTTATCGGCGATGATTAATGTGCGCTCAAACTGGCCGGTGTTTTTGGCGTTCATGCGGAAGTAAGTTGAAAGCTCCATCGGACAGCGCACGCCGGGAGGCACATAAACGAATGAGCCATCGGAGAACACCGCACTGTTGAGGCTGGCATAGAAATTATCATTCTGCGGCACAACCGAGCCCAGATATTTCTTCACCAATTCTGGGTGTTCGCGCAGCGCCTCGGAGATTGAGCAGAAAATTACACCCGCCTTGGCAAGTTCAGCTTTGAAGGTGGTGACAACCGATACGGAATCAAACACTGCATCAATGGCCACGCGGCCTGCAATAATTTCATTGCCCTCATCATCAAGCATGGATTTCTCGCCCTGCTTGCGCACACCGGCGAGGATTTCCTGTTCCTTCAGTGGAATGCCCAATTTGGCATAGGTTTCCAAAAGCTTGGGATCAATCTCATCCAAACTGGTTGGGGCAACTGAGGTTTTGGGGGCGGCATAATAATAGAGATCTTGAAAATCGATCTTGGGATAACTCACCTTGGCCCAGGTCGGCTCTTTCATGGTGAGCCACACGCGGTAGGCTTCCAAGCGCCATTCCAACATCCAAGCGGGCTCGCCCTTCTTTTCGGAAATGAAGCGCACGATGTCTTCATTCAGGCCCTTGGGGGCATAATCTGACTCGATATCGGTCTCGAAGCCGTATTTATATTTATCGACTTCAATGGTTTTAACGAGATCGATGGTATCTTGGTCGGCCATGATATTCCTAGGCTGCTTTTGCGCGGTGACGTTGGTTAAGTTTGCGCCAGACGGCGATGAAATGGGTGATGTCTTCCGCAGTTGTGTTCCAGCCCAATGATACGCGGATGGCAGCGGCAGAGATTTCTGGTGCAACACCCATGGCTTCTAACACATGGCTGCGCGCCACTTTGCCAGATGAGCAGGCGGAACCTGATGAGACAGCAATGCCCTCAAGATCAAAATTCATCAGTAAGGTTTCGGCCTTCATGCCTGGCTCTGCAAAGCAAGTGGTGTTGCTCAGGCGCTCCACACCAACACCAAAAATCACCGACTCTGCAAGGGCTGCTTCCAGCATGGCGTTCAAGGCGAATGTATCAAGTTGCGGCGCTGCGGCGATGGCGGCAAAGCCTGCAATGGCGATCAAGTTTTCAGTGCCCGCACGGCGGCGCAA
Organism: Hyphomicrobiales bacterium; assembly: GCA_025362535.1. Taxonomy (GTDB): domain Bacteria; phylum Pseudomonadota; class Alphaproteobacteria; order Rhizobiales; family Aestuariivirgaceae; genus Aestuariivirga. The sequence goes on along the minus strand of JANYGE010000404.1, from coordinate 4,432 downwards.
TTCTTGGCCACCACCATACATCAAAGGCTCCAGCACCAAACCATCGCGAATGATCAGTGCGCCAACACCTGTGGGGCCACCCACTTTATGAGCTCCCACTGTCATCATATCACAGCCGATCAAACCGAAATTCACGGAGCGTTTGCCGAAGGCTTGCACAGCATCCACATGGCTTAAACTTCCGGCTTGGCTGGTGAGCTGCACGATATCAGTGATGGGTTGCACCACGCCGGTTTCATTATTGGCGGCCATCACTGAAACCAGCGCCTTGGGGCCAACTAACATTTTTTCCAGCGCCGCCAGTTCAACCCGGCCAAACCGATCAACAGGGATAATCTCAACCAGTTTGCCGCTGGCTTTGGCCGCAGCACTCACGCTGGGATGCTCTACCGCTGAAATTAAAACCCGGTCTACGTCAACACCGCGCAGCGCCATGTTATTGGCTTCAGTGCCACCGCTGGTAAAGGTGATCATTTGCGGCAGGCATCCGAGTTTGAAGGCCAGCGTTTCGCGGGCATCATCCATCAGCTTGTGGGCTTTACGGCCCTCGCTGTGAACCGATGAGGCATTGCCTGTAATATCCATAGCCGCCAGCATGGCCTTCTTTGCTTCCGGGCGCAGCGGGCTGGTGCCATTATGGTCGAGATAGGCTCTCACAGGGTTGGCCTTACATGGCGGTCTTTGGCTTGGCGGATCGAGGCGGCCAGAGCCAGATTGCGCTTGGACACAACATCGTCCAGCGTAATTGAATCCAGAAATGTCATCATCTGGCGGCCCATGGATGACCAGAGGTCATGCGAGTTGCAGCGTTCGCCCTTCACGCAGCCCGGCACAGCATCCCCAGCGCAACGCGTAACACTCAAAGGTTCATCCACAGCAAGAATCACCTCGGATATATTGATCTCGGCTGGATCACGCGCCAGCATATAGCCGCCGCCGGGGCCACGCGAGCTGGCTACAAGATTGGCGCGGCGCAATTTTCCAAAAAGTTGCTCCAAATATTCTTGGCTAATATCCTGACGATCAGCGATTTCGCCCAAAGATACAGGCTTTCCCCGGGCGTGCTCGCCAATATCGATCATCGCCATGACGGCGTAGCGTCCTTTGGTGCTCATTTTCATGGGCTTTTACCTAATCCGTTCACGAAAAGCTTGCTTTTTGCCCCCTGCCCCGTGCTAAAGGCGCGGAGGCTTTGAAGCTGAACGGTATCTTACGTTATTCCGTTCTCGCCAGTAACTACTAAATCCGACTAAGGGAGTCAATTACTAGCCCCGCGCTGTGATTGATCCTGTAGCGGCAAAAATGGGATGCATTATGCCAGAAGTGATTTTTAACGGACCAGCGGGGCGCATTGAAGCGCGCTATCATCAAGGCAAAACCAGTGCTGCGCCCATTGCCATCCTGCTGCATCCGCACCCCACCTTCGGCGGCACTATGAATAACCCGATTGTGCATTCGCTGTATCAGCTGTTTCAAAGCCGTGGCTTTTCGGTTTTGCGCTTTAACTTTCGCGGCGTTGGCCGCAGCCAAGGCCTGTTTGACAATGGGGCTGGTGAATTGGCCGATGCGGCTTCGGCCCTGGATTGGTTGCAGGCCTTAAACCGCGAATCGAAGATTTGCTGGATTGCCGGGGTTTCATTTGGCGCGTGGATTTCCATGCAGCTTTTAATGCGGCGGCCTGAAATTGGCGGCTTCATTTCGATTGCGCCTTTGGCCAAGCATTATGATTTCTCGTTTCTGGCACCCTGCCCCGCTTCCGGCCTGTTTATCAATGGCGGCAAAGACACGGTGACGGCCCCTGAAGCGGTTCACACTTTGGTTTCAAAACTGAAGACGCAAAAAGGCATTGCCATCGAGCATAAAGTGATTGCCGATGCCAACCACTTCTTCCAAGACCGCATTGAGGATTTGACCAAGATTTGCGCTGATTATTTGGATAAGCGCTTAACCCAGGAAGAATAACGGCGTTTCACATATTTTCGCCAATTATGTTGCTCCTCAAATCCCAAAACCTCACGGATTTTGCGGTTTGACATTGGGGCTTCAAACTCACCAAGCTCTCGCGTGATGGGTGTGTTTGGGCAATGCTCGGCAAGAAATTGTGCCGTTGGTGTGTAAGCCGTGATCGTGTCGTTTACTGCGTTAAAAACTTGAAATCCCAAACCCTGCTTTTGCAAACATAAATGCACAATTTCCCCTAAATCACGCGCATCAATATAGCTCCACGAATTGCGTTTGCGGGATTTCGGATTTTTAATAAAATCGGGGAAGCGAGCATAATCATTAGGTTCAATCAAATTAGCAATGCGCAGGGCATAAATATCAGTTTTGTAACGCGCGGCAAAAGCCTTGGCGGTTTGCTCATTCACCAGCTTTGATAGGCCGTAACTATCCATGGGATCAATGTCATAATCCTCTTCCAAGGGCAGTTTTTTGAAGTCTCTATCACCCTCGGCAAAGCACACGCCATAGGTGGTTTCGCTCGATGCAATAATGATTTTTGGCACGCCTAATTTCGCAGCGGCCTCAATGACATTATAGGTGCTTATGACATTGGCGGAGAAGGTTTTGTTATCTGGTTCAGCCAAGACGCGGGGAATGGCGGCAAAATGCACTACGGCGTCTGGTGCGCTGGGGGGCGAGCCATTTTCAAATCCAGCAAAGTCAAAATGTGTGGTAAGCGCGTTGAACACCTGACCACTGTCAGTAAGATCGGTGATCAAAGTATAGACACCGAACTGATCGAGCGGTTTTAAATCCAAGTTGAGTACCGCATAACCCTTGGCCACTAAATGCTGAATTGCATGACGCCCGGCTTTGCCGGAACCGCCCGTAAAAACCACTCTCTTGGTCATTTATATCGCTCGCCCACTGAAATGCCGCCTGTCAATGCGGAAGCTACACCTGTCGTGCCCGGAAATGTAATCGGCAGGCCACGCAGGCTTCGGACTGCGAGATAGGCCCAGGCTTCGGCTTCCATGCTATCGCCATTGAGGCCTATCTGTTCGGCGCTTTCCACGTTGCCTAGAATTTCCTTGAGGCCTTGCATGATGGCGGCGTTATGCCTACCACCTCCGCAGATCACCCAGGTGTTTACGGGTTCATGAAACCAGCGCGCGGCTCTGGCGATGGAATGCACTGTGAAGGCCGTGAGGGTTGCGGCACCATTTTCCAATGATAGGTCTTCAACAGAAAAATTCTCGAAGCTGTTGCGATCTAATGATTTGGGTGGGCGTTTTTGGAAATAGGGATTTTCCAACGCGGCCTTCAAATGTTTTGGCGAAATCTTTCCGGCCAAGGCGAGTGCGCCGCCATCATCATGGGTTTGGCCCGTATGCTCGTGCACCCAATCATTGATCAGTGCATTGCCGGGGCCAGTATCAAAGGCCAGCACCTCTCCATTGGCACTCACATGCGTAACATTAGCCACACCGCCTATATTTACGAAAGCCATAGGTGGATTTTTGGCAAGGGCGCGGTGATAGGCGGGTACCAGTGGAGCGCCTTGCCCGCCTGCGGCCACATCGGCAGCGCGCAAATCATAGACAACGGGGGTTTGCAGGGCCTTGGATAGCTCTGCCCCTAGACCAAGTTGCACGGTTAGGCCTTGCTCTGGCCGGTGAATAATTGTTTGGCCATGAAAGCCAATAACATCAATATTTGAAGAGCTTAGGCCATTATCTTTGAGAAAACTCTGAACTGCATCTTGATGCCAAGCGGTCAATGCCGCTTCAGTTTCTGCGAGTTGCGCTGGTCTTTCGGTGCGTTTGGAAATGTGTACGGCATCGACAAGGGCTTGGCGCAATTGGTTCTGTTGCGCTTGAGTATAAGCATAAGTCGCATTTGGTCCGCGCTCAACAACGCCCTCGCCATCGGTGCGGATCAAAGCCACGTCAATGCCATCCAGCGAGGTACCAGACATTAATCCAAGGCTTGTGTAAATTTTTGACATGCAAATCACCTCACGATAAGAGGCCCTCATCATGACCCAATACAAATCAGAATTCCTTAACACTTTGGCCACCCGTGGCTTTATTCATCAATGCTCGGACAATGAGGGACTGGACGCGCTGGCGCTCACTCAAAAGCTGGTGGCTTATATTGGCTTTGATTGCACGGCCTCTTCCCTCCATGTGGGTTCGCTGGTGCAAATTATGCTGTTGCATTGGTTGCAAGCCAGCGGCAATAAACCAATTGTTCTCATGGGTGGCGGCACCACGCGGGTTGGCGATCCATCGGGGCGCGATGAGAGCCGCAAGATCCTGTCGCTGGATGATATTGAAAATAACAAGCGCGGCATTCAACAGGTGTTTGACAAGTTTCTGAAATTTGGTGAGGGCGCAACGGATGCCATGATGGTTGATAATGCTGAATGGCTTACGGCTTTGAATTACATCGACATGCTGCGCGATGTGGGCAAGCATTTCAGCGT
>JANYGE010000375.1 GCA_025362535.1 Hyphomicrobiales bacterium | reverse complement strand
TCATCTGCACCATCGACGGTGATGTCGAGGTAAGGCGTTTCCTCAAGAGTGCTCAGCTTGAGTCCAAGCTTTTCAGCCAATTCGCGCGTGGCCCGTGACGTGGGCACGCAGAGAACATCAAGTTTGCTGTTTGCCAGGGCTTCAATGAAGTAATTTGCGGTTGAGCCAGTGCCAAGTCCAACTTTCATGCCGGGGCCGATGTGCTTTACGGCTTCTTCAGCGGCAGCCTTTTTTTGTTCTTCAACGCTCATGTGTTTAATCCACCCATTAACATATATTTCATTTCAACATATTCTTCCATGCCGTGGGAGGAGCCCTCACGTCCGATACCGGATTCTTTCATGCCGCCGAAGGGAACTTCAGCCGTTGAGATAATGCCCTCATTGATGCCAACCATGCCATATTCTAAACCTTCAGCAACGCGCCAGATGCGGCCAATATCGCGTGTATAGAAATAGCAGGCGAGGCCAAATTCGGTGGCATTGGCCATGCTGATGGCTTCATCTTCAGTTTTGAATTTGAACAATGGCGCTAACGGACCAAAGGTTTCTTCCCGGGCCACGGCCATGTCGGTTGTTACATTGGTGATGATGGTGGGTTCAAAGAAATTGCCACCTAAAGATTTTCCACCCAAAGTGATTGTTGCCCCTTTGGCTTTGGCATCGGCGATGTGTTCTTCGACTTTCTTTACGGCAGCGGCATTGATCAGCGGACCCGTGGTCACTCCATCAGTCACACCATTGCCCACTTTCAGTTTGCCAACCGCCACTGCAAGCTTGGCTGCGAAGGCATCATACACACCCTCTTGCACCAGAATACGATTGGCACAGACGCAAGTTTGGCCGTTGTTACGATATTTAGAAACAATTGCGCCTGCGACGGCGGCATCAATATCCGCATCATCAAAAACGATAAATGGCGCATTGCCGCCAAGTTCAAGGCCGACACGTTTTACCGTGGGTGCGCATTGTGCCATCAGCATGCGGCCAATCTCGGTAGAGCCGGTGAAGGTGAGGGCTTTGACAATTGGATTTGATGTCATCTCGCCACCGATTTCGGAGGCTTTACCGGTAATCACGGAAAACACACCAGCCGGAATACCAGCCCGCTCCGCAAGCTCCGCCAGAGCCAAAGCAGAGAGTGGCGTTTCAGCCGCTGGCTTACAGACAAAGGTGCAACCCGCAGCGAGCGCTGGGCCAGCTTTACGGGTGATCATGGCATTTGGAAAATTCCAGGGTGTAATGGCAGCCACCACACCAATGGCTTGCTTAATAACGATGGCGCGTGAACTGGCCATTGGCACCGGAATAGTTTCGCCATAGACGCGTTTTGCTTCTTCCGCAAAAAACTCGATGAAGCTTGCGCCATAGGCAATTTCGCCGCGAGATTCGGTCAAGGGTTTGCCCTGTTCTGCCGTCATAATTTGGGCCAAATCTTCTTGGTTTTCCATCATCAGGTTGAACCATTTGCGCAAGATGATAGAGCGTTCTTTCGCCGTCTTCTTCGCCCACGGCTTTTGCGCCTTATGAGCGGCTTCAATGGCAGCTTTGGTTTCGGCCTTGCCCAATCTCGGGACAGAACCCACAACCATTTCATTGACCGGGTTGGTGACGTCAATTGAGGTTTCACCACTCACCCATTTGCCATCAATATAGCATTGATCCTTTAGAAGACTCTTGTCTTTCAGAATGTCGCGTAGCATTTGAGTTTTACCGATATCCATTATTTTCTCCGAAGGTGATGGAATTTGACTGGGCTTTAGCATAGAGCTTTCAGAACGACAAACAGACCACCTATGATGAGAACGCAATGCCAGTTGAAGCGCTAATTTTTGATTTGGATGGAACCTTGGTGGATACAGCACCGGATTTGATGGGGGCCACCAATCACGCCCTCTCATTAATTGGCCGCCGTGCGATCAGCATGACCGAGGTGCGCCATATGGTGGGGCATGGGGCGCGATCCCTGGTAGAACGGGGCGTTGCCGCAACTGGTGAGAATGTCGATGAAGCAACAATAACGATGATGCACCGGGCCTTGCTTGATTATTATGCCGACCATATTGCAGATGACAGTTTAATTTTTGATGGCTTGTTGGACGTGTTGCACAAAGCGCGCGATCAGGGATTAAAACTTGGCGTGTGCACCAACAAGGTTGAACATCTTTCTCATAAGTTATTGGCCGAACTGAAAATGGCCGATTTTTTTGGCGCTGTGGTGGGTGGTGATACTTTGCCGATCATGAAGCCTGACCCTGCTCCCTACCGCGAAGTTGCGCGGTTGCTTGGGGTTGATGCCGCTCGCACCATAATGTTTGGCGATAGCGAAACGGATATTCGCACCGCGCAAAACACAGGAGTGCCTGTGGTGGCTGTCACTTTTGGCTATACACCGCAACCAGTTGCGACTTACAATCCGACCCATGTGATTTCGCACTACGACGAGGCATGGCCTATTGTTTCAAAATATCTTTGAAAAAATGATCAATGTCATCAAGTACAGGCGCATTGCTGCGCAATGGCTTGGATATATCCAACAATATGCCGACATGCGTTACACCCGTATACTCAATAGCCGTGGCATGACCACCCTTCTCTATGAGACGCGCGCGCAGTGAGCGGCTGTTTTTTGGATAGATGGTGGTGTCATTTGTGCCATGGAGAAGAAGAAATGGCGGCGCATCGGCACGGGCAAAGGTGATGGGTTGGGTTGATGCCAAATCTTTTAAATGTCCAAACGTGGCAATTGTAGTTGGAGAATCTAAGGGCAAAAAATCAAACGGTCCGGCCAATGTTGCAATGGCTCTTATTACTGAAGGGGGTACGTCTAGGTCTCTCAGGTAGTGTTCATCCAGAACAGCAAGTGTTGCGTTGTAGGCACCCGCCGAATGGCCAACCAAAAAAATATTGTGGCCATCTCCGCCATACTCCAGAGCATTTAACGTGGCCCATTTTGTGACCAACGCAACGTCGGTCACAAAATCCGGATAGGCATTATTGGGCAAAGTGCGATAGCCCATAACCAGTGTCAGATAGCCTCTAGCGGCAAAAGCGCGTCCCACAAACTCATAGTCCGCCTTGTTGCCTTCCTGCCACGATCCACCATGCACAAAAACCAGAACAGGCATAGGACCACTTTTTGCGGTCGGTTCATAAATATCCAAGCGTTGTTGGGGATCCGGACCATAAACAATATTTGCCGCAAGCAAACGCGAACCTGCATCTTTCGGGATTAGAAAGTTGAAGGTTTTCAGGGGCGCAAAATGATAGAGCAACCCGCCAACGAATACTAAGACGCAAAATATGTAAAGTGCTTTTGTCATAAGATGTCTTACGCGGAATTCGCATGGCCGGATGAGTTCTAAAACTTAGCCGAGGAATAAAGAATGGAATTTCCCCTCCACTATGCTTGTGAGCGCACTGCGGCGCACGATTAGGGCGCGCTGTTTATAGCGGTGCCAGTGCCGCTTTGCTGCATGATTTCACGAAGAGAGCACGCCATATGTATTTGATCATTAGCTATCAGATCGAGGTGGGATTGAACTTGCAAGTTGTGCCACTGCGCTTGCGGCAAAAAGATACGTACCGCATCAACATCTAAGCGATTACGGCCTTGCCATAGCGACTTTGAAGTTATGATATGCACGGCTTCATCAACTTGCGGGGGGCAATTTTCTTGTAACATTAGAGTGTAAGCTGTGTCTGCTGCTAACGCGCTTTGCAAATTGGCACCCCAACGGTTGCGAACATTGTTGTGGTGTTCGGCGCTGCCGAGATAGCGGCCAGTATTCTTTACTCTTATAAATCTTCCATCTGGTCCTACCTTCGGAGTCACGAGCCCAAATTTGCGGACCATATGGTATTTCATGCGCAAATAGGCAGTCCATGATAGTGCTAAAGGCCTGCCCGCTGCGCGACGCTTTTCATAAAGGTGTGGTAGGGCGAGAGAGAAACTTGGGTCAACCATCATTGCGTTTAGAGGTGTGCGCTGAAGGTCTTTC
>JANYGE010000302.1 GCA_025362535.1 Hyphomicrobiales bacterium | reverse complement strand
TAGTTAGATTAACAGCAGATATCTTGTTGCTAATCAACGGGCGACAAGTGGCTCATCATTTAGGAGATTAAAAATGACGCATAATGAAGCTCGGGATCGATATGACAATATGAAATATCGCCGTTGTGGTCACAGTGGCTTAAATCTTCCGGCGCTTTCTCTTGGTCTCTGGCATAATTTTGGCCAAGATGTTGCCATTGAGACGAGCATGGCTATCTGTCGCCAAGCGTTCGATCTTGGCATCACGCATTTTGATCTTGCAAATAATTATGGCCCACCAGCTGGCAGTGCGGAGGAAACCTTTGCGCATATTCTCAAGACAGATTTACATAACCATCGCGACGAATTGATCATTTCTAGCAAAGCTGGTTATCGCATGTGGCCTGGGCCCTATGGTGAATTTGGCAGCCGGAAATATATGATGGCGAGTCTCGACCAAAGCTTGAAGCGCTTGGGCCTTGAATATGTCGATATATTTTATTCGCACCGATTTGACCCCAACACGCCCCTTGAAGAAACCATGGGCGCTTTGGCCAGTGCTGTGCAACAGGGCAAGGCGCTCTATGTCGGCGTTTCCTCATATAGTGCGGCCAAAACTGCAGAGGCTGCGCGGATTCTTAAGGGAATGGGAATTGCACCTCTCATTCATCAACCCAGCTATTCTATGCTCAATCGCTGGATTGAAAAGGATCAACTGCTTTCCCGTCTGGAAACTGAAGGAATGGGCTGCATCGCGTTCACGCCATTAGCGCAGGGCCTTCTCACCAACAAGTATCTTTCGGCGGTGCCTTCAGGGAGCAGGGCAACAGCAAACAAAACCATGTTGCCAGAATTTCTGACACCAGAGATCCTTGGTCGCGTGGAGGCCTTGAACAAAATTGCACTTGGGCGTGGACAATCTTTGGCGCAGATGGCCATCGCTTGGGTCCTGAGAGATAGCCGTATGACCTCAGCGTTGATCGGCGCAAGTAGTGCCAGTCAGGTCAAAGACAGTGTCGGTGCTCTTGCCAACTTGAAATTTGATGAAACAGAAATTGCGGCAATCAATCAACATGCCATCGATAGCAATGTAAATCTTTGGGCAGAGTCTAGCTCACATTAAAATCGATCGGCACCAGCAAACTTACCTTGTTTTCAGAGTGCTATAAATTTGACCAACTTCATCGCCGAGTAACGATCATTGCGTGACCCTAATGTCACGTCATGATCGAGCAATCAAATCAGCTCCAGAAAATTTTCCCATTTGTTAGCTAACATGTTTGCATTGTTAGAATATCATTTTATCTCTTAATATCAATTAGTTATTGATATTGACAGTATTCTTTTTTCGATGTTAGTGATACCAGAAAGATGCTGTTATCTCTGTAGATTGGGATGAATCGGGGGTGGTGTTTTTTGATGATTGTACGTCATGTTTGCGTGCTGCTCTGTACGCGACAGTAAATAAAGTTGCGAACCCATACGGAAGTTTTGGGGTGGCCAATAAAAAATTGAATTCAACAAGCCGCGGCGCTGCTGACGGCAAAGGGAGATTTTTGAAATGATATATGCTCAACAAGCAAAGACACGCATAGCACTCGCAAGCGTTGCCGCAATTTTAGCTGTCTCGGTTGCCGAGCCAGCAATGGCGGCGGACGAATGCGTGCCTGGCAAAACCAAACGCATTGCATTTATGATGAAACAGCAAACAGCGTTTCGTTATCTGCATGCTGATATGCCATTCTTTAAAAAGACAGTTGAGGCTGCTGGATATGAAGTTATCGTTCAGTCAGCAGAGAATGACGCGCAAGTTCAGGTTTCGCAGGCCGAAAACGTAATCACCCAGGGTGTTGACGCCATTGTCATCAACCCTGTTGATTTTCACGTTGCCGCACAAATCGCCGAAATGGCATCAGCAGCGCATATTCCGCTCGCTTCTTATAATGATTTAATCACCGGCGCTGACCAAGTTGCATATATTGGTCGTGATGCAAAAGAAGGTGGAAAGATTGCTGCCAAGGCAATTTTGGCCAAGGTTCCAAAAGGAAATTACGCTCTGATTGGTGGTGACGCTGGTCAGACCGGTGCCACCGACATGCAAGCGGGTTACCACGAAATTGTAGACCCCTTGGTGGCCCAAGGCGATATCAAG
>JANYGE010000272.1 GCA_025362535.1 Hyphomicrobiales bacterium | reverse complement strand
ACGAGAGCTGTTAGACCCCTTAACGAGACGCAAATCCCGGAGACTCAAAGTAATGACAGCCGCAACCAAGGCCAAAGCGAAACCACGTGTGCATTTCAGCGATTGGGAACAGACGAAAGTGACAGCACTTTTGGTTCTGGCCGATGGCACCGTGATTGAAGGCATAGGCTTTGGCGCTGAGGGCGAGGCTGTCGCCGAGGTATGCTTCAATACGGCGATGACAGGTTATCAAGAAATTCTCACTGATCCCTCCTATGCGGGCCAGATCGTCACCTTCACGTTTCCGCATATAGGTAATGTGGGCACCAATGATGATGATATTGAAACCACAAATTTAGCGGCCTCCGCTGCTGTCAAAGGCTGCATTGTCAAAGCGCCTGTCACGGAGCCTGCCAATTATCGCTCGGCCAAGCATTTTGACAAATGGCTGAAGGCGCGCGGCATCATTGGCCTTTCAGGGGTTGATACGCGCGAGCTTACCAATTTGATCCGCGAAAAGGGCATGCCCAATGGCGTGATTGCTCATAATGCCAAGGGCAAGTTTGATGTGAAGAAATTAACCGCCATGGCGAAAGCCTGGAGCGGGCTTGAAGGCTTGGACTTGGCCAAGGATGTTTCGCTGACCCAGCGCATGACTTGGGATGAAAAGCTGTGGGATTGGAAAGACGGCTACACACATGGCGAGGGCAGCTTTAATGTGGTGGCCATTGATTATGGTTTGAAGCGCAACATCCTGCGTTGCTTGGTGAGTGCGGGTTGCAAGGTGATGGTGGTTCCAGCCAATGCCAAAGCTGAGGAAATTTTGGCGCTGAAACCTGATGGGATATTCTTATCGAATGGCCCCGGTGATCCTGCTGCTACGGGCGAATATGCCGTGGCTGAAATTCGCAAGCTGGTCGAGTCAGGCAAGCCCCTATTTGGTATTTGTTTGGGCCATCAAATGTTGGCCTTGGCGCTGGGTGCCAAAACCATGAAGATGCATCAGGGCCACCATGGTGCCAATCATCCAGTGAAAGATTATACCACCAATAAAGTGGAAATCGTTTCGATGAACCACGGCTTTGCCGTGGACCGTGCTTCTTTGCCGAAGGGTGTGGTGGAAACCCATGTGTCGCTGTTTGATGGGTCGAACTGCGGCATAGCGCTGGAAGGCCGCCCGGTATTCTCAGTGCAGCATCACCCCGAAGCCAGCCCCGGCCCGCAGGATAGCCATTACCTGTTTAAGCGGTTTGTGGGGCTGATGGAGAAGAACTCCTAAACTCCGTCATCCCACCGAAAGCTCGGCTGACGATCAGATGGAGGGCGCAAGAGTGCAACAAAATCAAAGCCGCTTGATTGAGGTGATGGGGGTTTCTGTTGTTTGGCTTCTCGATATAACATCCTTCAAGGGTTCTGATGTTACCTGCATATGGTGCCCATTGGCGTGGAGCAGAGATTTGTCATTCTGCATGATACCCACATGGCCTTTCCAGAATAGCAGATCGCCCCGGCGCAGGCCATCGAGATCATTGATCTGAAGTTGCACGCCGAGTTCAGCTTCTTGCAAATCCGCATCGCGCGGCGCGCGAAGGCCGCAGGCTTGCAGCGCGGTTTGCACGAGGCCTGAGCAATCTAGGCCGTGATAGGATTTACCGCCCCAATAATAAGGCGTGCGCAAAAATTGTTCGGCAACGGCCACAAAATCCGAATGGTTTTCCGCCACTGGCTTCACATGCTTGGCAAAGATAAAGCCGCCTGTGGCCAGTTCAACAAAATCATCTTGCAGGTTTACAACGGTGATCTCGGCATTCATCGGCAGAAATTGCACGGGTTGAGTTTTGATGCTGGGTTTGGTGAAAAGCAGCGTGGAGGGCACTGCGATCTTATGCGTTGACACATGCAGTTCAGCGTTGAGACTTTCATGACGCAGATAACCCACATAGGAATCGCGCTGCAATTGCACCCAGGCCCAGCCATCAACCACATCAAACACGCGCATAATTTCGCCCATCAGCACTTGGGTGTCTTGCGCTGCATCGAAGGCGGGAGCGCGGTGCAAGGTGGCGATGGGGCCTCGCATTTGCATCAGATGGCCCTCGTGAAAAGCCTGGCTTTCCACTTGGCCTTTTAAGCGAATATCTGCGAGATCATCACGATAAGCGTTCAGTCTTTTATCTAGCATGGTTAAAGCTCTTGCGATTTGGCGCTGACTAGATCAGCCAAGCGCTCCAAATAGAGTGACCCTTGTACCGTGCGTTGGATTAACACATTGCGCAGATCAGTTTCATCGCGGCGTCTCGTCACCAAACCCAATTTGCCCATGGCATCCAAAGCGCGGGTGATCACGGGTTTGGAAACCTTGAGCTTGGCGGCAAGGGCGCGCACCGTGTGGGGCGGGGCTTCGAGATAGATGGACAGTAAAACCGTCATTTGCCGCGTCGATAAATCGGGCTCAGCATCGCGCACCTGCGCCAGGCCCACATGGTGCCAGAGGCGCAAGGCTTGCGGTGTTGAAAGCGGATAAGACATTGCGGCCGTTCACCAGATTGTTTCGGAACCGTTTCATTCTTTGCCTCTTCCCGGAAAATAGCAAGCCTATTTTGCAAAACGCTCCTGCAACAGCGCAAACACGGCGCGCATGGCTTGGGCTTCGCCACCTTTGGGGCGGCCAGGCTTTGCCGTTGGGGTCCAGCCGAAAATATCAAAATGCACATAAGACTTTGCATTCTCCACAAAGCGCTTGAGGAAAAGCGCTGCCGTAATGGAGCCTGCAAAACCACCAGCTCCGGCATTGTTCAAATCGGCAATCGGGGTTTCGATCATCGCCGCATAAGGCTGCCACAGCGGCAATTGCCAGAGCGGATCATTTTCGGCTGCCGCATGTTTAGCAAGGCTGGCTGCAAGATCTGCATCATCCGTATAGAAAGGTGGCAGATCGGGGCCAAGGGCGACGCGGGCAGCACCCGTGAGGGTTGCCATATCGATAATCATGTCTGGCTTTTCTTCATCGGCCAAGGCCAAGGCTTCACACAGCACCAAACGCCCCTCGGCATCGGTATTGCCAATTTCAACACTGAGACCTTTGCGGGTTTTGAACACATCGCCGGGGCGGAAGGCATTGCCCGCGATAGAATTTTCAACGGCGGGGATCAGCACGCGCAAACGCAGATTGAGTTTGGCCACCATGATCATTTGGGCAAGGCCTAAAATATTTGCGGCACCTCCCATGTCTTTCTTCATCAGGAGCATACCTGCTGATGGCTTGATATCGAGACCGCCCGTATCAAAGCACACGCCTTTGCCCACGAGGGTGAGCTTGGATGCTGAGGCTTTGCCCCAGGTGAAATCTATCAATCTTGGGGGCCGCGTACTGGCCGCACCCACCACCTCAATCAATGGGAAATCCTTGGCCAAGGCCTTGCCTTTGATAACTTTTAATTTGGCCTTGTGACGGGTGGCTAAAACACGCGCTGCGGCCTCCAGCTCGTCTGGCCCAAATAAATTGGCAGGCGTGTTAATCTGATCACGCACAGTGAAACTGGCATTTGCAGCGCTCAACACCGCAGCACGATCCACTGATTTGGGGCATTCCAATGTGGTTTGCTTTAACGGTGCGGGCCGGAACGGATCATATTTATAAAGTTCCAAGCACCAGCCGAGTGCGACCAGATGGGGATGGGCCGCCGGCGGAGCGTTCAAAAATCGGTAATGACCTTCGGGCAGCCGGCTGGCGATGCTGCCCAATGCGAAGGCATCGGCGGTTTTAGCAGGGGCTCCCACCCAGATTTCCCGCGTGTGGCCATCATCTTCGGAAATCACCAAGAGCGTGAGCGGTGCTGCATCAAAGCCTGCTGATTTCACCAGAGTGGCGTATTTGGCTGGCAGGTCCTGCAGAAGCTTTGCCAGTTCGGGCTTGGCGATTACGCGCAAAGGCACAGAAGGCTTCTGGTCATTTCGAAGAATTTGGGCAGCATCAATCATTACAAATACCTTTTGAGTCGGGGTCTGGCGGTTATGGTTAATCGTTTATTGAGGAAAAATCAGCATGATTGACTTCAAGTTTGTAGTTTTGACTTTGGAGTTTCTATGTTCGTGCATTTTTCGCCTGCCGCCCGTGCTAAAACTTGGCCTGTTTTGCTGATGGTCTCGGCCTTGGCTTTGGCGGCCTGCCAGAGCAGACAAGCCAAGCTTGAAACTGATCCCCTGGAAACCGGAAGCATCAGCAGTGTGGCCGGTCCTAAAGCTGATGTGGGGTCTTTCACGCGCACGGAAGCCTTGTCGCAAAAATGGGTTGCCAATCAGGGTGATGAGGCGATCGGATTGGATTATGCGGCTAATCTTGGCAAGCTGGGCCAGACCGATGAACAGATTGAAGTGTTGAAAACCGTTGCCGCCTCGCATCCTGAAGATGGGGCGCTGCAATCGCGGATTGGAAAACAAATCTTAACAGCCGGTCGGGCTGGGGAAGCCATTGAGGTTCTGGCGCGCGCAACAAAGGCCCCGGGAGCCGATTGGAAAACATTTTCGGCTTTAGGTTCAGCCTATGATCAGCAGGGCAACCACAGCTTGGCGCGTGAAAGCTATCAATCTGCTCTGAAGCTTAAGCCCAATGAGCTGACGGTGCAGAATAATATGGCAATGTCTTATGCCTTAGAAGGAAAATTGCCGGAGGCCGAAAAAATCTTGCGGGCAGCGGTTGAGCAACCGGGGGTGGATTTGCAGCCCCGCGTGCGGCAGAATTTGGCCTTGGTGATTGGCCTGCAGGGGCGCTTTGATGAAGCCCGCCAGATTGCCTCAAAAGATTTGCCGCCTGAACAGGTGGAAGCGAACCTGGCTTATTTGCAACAGATGCTGGCCCAGCCCAATACTTGGGCCGAGCTGCAAGACCAACCTAAAGGTTAAGGTTTTTTTACAATCCAGTCGATGAAAGCGTGCAGCCATTTCTCCAAGCGCCGTTTGCTGTCTTCATCGAAGAGATTTCCCTCTGAATCGAATTTAGTCGAATTGTGGCCCGCAAAGAATTCTGGCTTGGGCATGGTGATGGCCTCCAGCCCTTGCAGGTTCTGGCGCAGATGATATTGCGCGCGGCCTGTGCCCAAGGGGCCATCGGCAGCCCCCAAAATGCCAACACGTTTCCACTTAAGCGGCGAGCCTCCGCGCGAAAGCCAATCGGTGGCGTTTTTTAAAACACCTGGAATCGAGAAATTATATTCGGGCGTTGCAATGATCACACCATCTGCGGCCCTGATGCGGGCATCCAAATCTTTCACCGCTTGCGGCTTGCCAGAGGCTGCTTCGTCATCACCATCATAAAGCGGAATGCCGTGCAATGTTGCGATATCGATAGTCACGCCATCTGGAGCAATCGCTTGCAGCGCGCGCAGCAGGCCTGTGTTGCTTGAAGCTTTGCGCAAGGCACCACTGATGGCGATTATGTTCATGGTAATTCCTTCTTTATCAACTTGAACGCGGCAAGTGCGCGATCTCTTGCCATGGCATGATCAACCATGCGCTTGGGATAGAGCTTAGGTGGGGAGGGCATATCCCAAGGGCAATGGATAAACTCTTTGGGCACATCGCGCAGCTCCGGCACCCATTTTTTAACATAGGCCCCGTCCGGATCAAACTTCTCGCCTTGCAGCATGGGATTGAACACGCGGTAAAACGGCGAGGCATCAGCGCCGCAGCCTGCCACCCATTGCCAGCTGGCAGAATTGGCTCCGATATCAGCATCCACCAAGCTATCCCAAAACCAGCGCTCGCCGTGCTGCCAAGGGATTAGCAGATCTTTAATCAGGAATGATGCGGTGATCATACGCGCCCGGTTATGCATGATGCCGGTGTGCCATAGCTCGCGCATGCCGGCATCGACAATGGGATAACCAGTTTCACCACGCTGCCAACACTTAAGTGCGGCTTCATCGTCAACCCACGGAAAATCGGTGTATTCTGGCTTGAAAGGCTGATCAGGAAAATCTGGAAAGTGATGCAGCAGGTGATAGGAAAATTCGCGCCAGAGAATTTCCTGCAGAAACTTTTCACCACTGCGATCCAAGGCACCCCCTGCCCGCGCCATGGCGCTGCGGGTTGTATGCCAAATCTGATGCGGGCTGATTTCACCCCAATGCAGATGCGGCGAGAGGCGAGACGTTAAGGCTTGATCGGTGCGGTCTCTGCCCTCGGCGTAATTTGCCAAAGCATCAGCAGTGAAATTTTCTAAATTGATCTGTGCACCCTGCTCACCCGGTTGCCAGTTTGCCGCAATTCCCGCGGCCCAATTGGGTTTGGTCGGCAGAAGTTTCCACTCTTCGATGTGATCTGATTTCAAAGTGTTTGCAGCATATTCAAATTGCGGCACTGGCTTTGGGGTGCGTGGTTCGCCAGCGGCAAAACAGGCCCGCGAAAACGGCGTGTAAACTTTATAAGGTCCGCCTGCACCATTTCGAATGCTTTCCGGTTCATGCAGCAAAAAACCGCCATAGCGGTGGCAAGGTGTATTGTGCTTTTCACAATTTTCCTTGATGCGCTTTTCCAGAGCACCAGACCATGGGGCATAGTCTCTGGTGAAATGCACGGATTGGATTTCGGTTTCCTGCAAGAGACTGGCAATCACCGTATCGGCTTTGCCACGGCGCAGGATGAGCGGAATTTTCTGCGCTAGATTTTCTAAGCTGTGATGCAGCCACCAGCGTGAAGCGCCACCCCAAGACCAGCTGGCCGGGGTTTCATCATCCAAAATATAAAGGGCAAGCACTGGGCCTTTTGCAGCAGCTGCAGCAAAGGCCGGATTATCGCTCAAGCGCAAATCCTGCCTGAACCATACTAAACTTGGTGCTACCATCGATTAGGCTTTGGCCTTACGTTTCTCCAACAAATTGGTGAGCCAATCTGGATCCATTTGTGGAACTGATGACAATAAAAGCTCAGTGTAGGCTGGGTAAGGTGGGTTGAGTACCTTTGATTTAGCACCTTGTTGCACGACTTTGCCCCGGTGCATCACCACGATTTCATCAGAAATCGCCCGCACTGTTGCGATGTCATGGGTGATAAACAGATAGGTGACATTGGTTTCTTTTTGCAGCTTCATCAGCAGTGAAAGAATTTCTTCTTGCACGATTTGATCGAGCGCCGATGTGACTTCATCGCAAATGATCACTTCAGGTTCAGCTGCCAATGCCCGTGCTATTGAGATGCGCTGCTTTTGCCCGCCAGACATTTCACTTGGGTAACGATCAATATAGCTTTCATCAAGTTCGATCGATTCCAACAATGCAACCACTTTGCGGTCACGGTCAGCGCCCTTCAAGCCAAGGTAAAACTCGAGAGGTCGGCCAATAATATCACGCACCCTTTGGCGTGGATTCAAGGCTGTATCTGCTGATTGATAAATCATTTGAATACGGCGCAGCGTATCCCGGTCGCGATTGGCGAGCGCCAGTGGCAAGGGTTTGCCGTTAAATAATATTTC
>JANYGE010000266.1 GCA_025362535.1 Hyphomicrobiales bacterium | reverse complement strand
CCCTCTCCCCTACGGGGCGAGGAAAGTTAGAGCGACCTACTCCCTCGCCCCGTAGGGGAGAGGGTTGGGGCCCATCCGGCGTAGCGTAAGCGAAGATGGATGGGAGGGTGAGGGGCCTTTGCCCCGCACTCCTCAATAAATGCTCCCGCTCTCCTGCGGCACCGCACGGCCCATGTTGGTCTGCACTTCTGGTCCGGTGAAAATCTGATCGGCATAAAGCTGCCCGCCCTTGCTCACCGCCCCCACCGCCAGCTTCACAAAATCGCGGCTGAGCAGGGCTTTGCGGTGCGGTGCGGAGTTCACCCATTGCTGGAACAGTTTGCCCGCCATAGCCGCGTTCACTTCACCTGGCTTGCTCACCCGTGCAGCATTCTCGCCCATAACAGGCATCACCATGGGGCCGCCTTTCAGGGCGTTCATGCGGGAGTCAAAATCATGCCCAGTGCTGGCCACATGGCCCACCCGGCCCTGTTGCAACATATCCAAAGCATGAGCCCGTGCGTCATCCCGCATCACATCATCCACACGAAGTGCGCGCAAACCCTTGCTCGCACGGAATTCATTGGTTAACCGAAATAATTCAGTCTCGAGATCAGCTCGTACCAAATTCTCGGTGATCGCCTGGGCGGCCAGCCGGGCTGAGGCCTGAACATAGGTTTCTCGCGCCAAGCACACTTTACAGTTTATTAAGGTTGTAAATGCCACAACCAAACACAATGCGACAGCCCGCATGACGCTATACCGATTGAAAATCACACAAATTAACCTTTCATCAAGCGGAATAACTTTACACCGAGTCAAGTTTCCGGCCTTATAGCCGAATCACTTCAAAGCGGCAAAACATTGGACCAAGTACTGCCAGAGCATTCTTCTGAGATCGAGCGGATGCAAGCGCGCATCGTCCAGCTTGAGCGCGATCTTGCCCATTTGATCCGCCATGACCAACTCACCGGCCTGATGAACCGCCCATCCTTCGTGCATGATGTTGATCTCATTATGAAAGATGCCAATCACGACACCAGCAAAGGGGCCATGATAGAGGTTAACATCAAGGGCCTGCCGCGCATCACCGGTTCGCTTGGCCGCCATGTGGGGGACTATGTGGTGTCGGCCTTGGCCGCCCGCCTTAACCTTTGGCGCTCTGCCGATAGCCTGTGTTGCAGGCTGGATTACTGGAGCTTTGCCGTTTTCATCCCAAAAATTGGTGAGCCTTTAGAGGCCCTAACCGCTGCCAAGCGCATTATTGAAACGCTGGTTCAACCGATTGATTGGGTGGACCGCAAATTAACCCTCGAAGTTTCAGCTGGTGTTGCCCTCACGTCTAATGAAGAGCATGACGCTGCTGGCCTTCTGCAAAATGCCGGCCTTGCCCTGAAGATGGCTTTGGATCGTCCCGGTGCTGGATATGGCTTTTACAATCCGGCAATGGCCCAAGCCACAAAACGCCGGAGCGATGTGTTGACAGCGCTACATGACGCTATTGAAAACCAATACATGCATTTGCATTTTCAACCCTTCTTTAAATCCTCAAATGGCGATCTGATGGGCTTTGAAGCGCTCATGCGCCTCACCCACCCGGAAATGGGAGTTATTACACCGGGGGAATTCATTCCCGTTGCCGAAGAGTCGGGCCTGATCAACAAGCTTGGCGCTTGGGCTTTGGCTGAAGCCTGTCACGTGGCCTCATCATGGCCTTCGCATCTCAGTGTGGCTGTTAATATTTCGCCGGAGCAATTCTATTCTGGCACGCTGCTAACGGATGTGCATAACGCGCTGGAACTCTCGAGCTTTCCCGCTTACCGCTTGGAAGCTGAAGTGACTGAAAGCACCATGCTCAAAGACACTGAAATGGTCTTGCAACAACTCACAGCCTTGCGCGATATGGGCTCTGCCATTGTGCTCGATGATTTTGGCACGGGTTACTCAAGCCTGAGCTATCTGTGGAAATTCCCCTTCACCAAGTTGAAGATTGATCGCTCCTTCGTGCAAGCTTTGGAAACCACACCCATGGTGCGCGGCATGCTGCAATCAATCATCGGCCTGTCGCGTAATTTAGGATTGAAAATTACCGCAGAAGGCATCGAAACCCAAGGCCATGTTGAAGCATTACGTGAATTCAAATGTGATTTTTTGCAAGGCTATTTAACCGGAAGACCAGCCAGCGCCAGCGACGTGGCAGGCATTATTCTCAAAAACTTTGCCGAGCAATTGCGGCCGCCGGAAAAATCCAACGTCACGCAAATTGACACTTCGCTTTCACTGAAGCGTTAATCCGCAAATGGGTCCGTCATCAATATTGTATCTTCGCGTTCTGGCGAAGTTGAAAGCATGGCCACCGGACATTCAATCAGCTCTTCAAGATACTTCACATATTTGACAGCCTGTGCGGGAAGAGCCGACCATGAACGCGCTCCGGCTGTTGTGCCTTTCCAACCTTCAAAGCTTTCGTAAATCGGCTCTACCCGTGCCTGGGCTTCTTCAGCAGCAGGGAACAAATCAATGCGCTTGCCATCAAGCATATAGCCCGTGCTCACTTTGATTTCGTCCAAGCCATCAAGAACATCAAGCTTGGTGAGGGCAATGCCTTGGATGCCGGAGGTTTTAATGGCTTGGCGCACCAACACTGCATCAAACCAACCCACCCTGCGCTTGCGGCCCGTCACCGTGCCAAATTCATGGCCGCGCTTACCTATCCATTCGCCCACATCATTCATCTGCTCTGTCGGAAACGGGCCGGAACCCACGCGCGTGGTATAGGCTTTGCAAATCCCCAATACATAACTTACGGCAGATGGCCCAAGGCCTGAACCCGCCGCCGCTTGACCAGCAACAGTGTTGGACGAGGTTACATAGGGATAAGTGCCATGATCAATATCAAGCAAAATGCCTTGCGCACCTTCAAACAAAATACGCTTGCCCTCACGGCGCATATCATCAAGCTTGGCCCATACGGCATCGGAGAATGGTAAAATCTTCGGTGCCACTTCAGCCAATTGCTTCAACACATCTTGAGCCAAATATTCAGGCTGCCCAAGGCCACGCCGCAGCGCATTGTGATGAGCCAACATGCGGTCAATCTTCGGCCCAATGGTTGTGAGATCAGCCAAGTCATTCACCCGAATAGCGCGCCTGCCAACCTTATCCTCATAGGCGGGGCCAATGCCGCGCCCGGTCGTGCCAATCTTGCCAGCACCTGCCGCCTCTTCACGCATTTTATCAAG
>JANYGE010000248.1 GCA_025362535.1 Hyphomicrobiales bacterium | reverse complement strand
CTTGAGCACCAACATCGACGAATTGCAGCTGAGCTTTAATATCGCCAGCGGTTGCGGCCATTTCAACCCAATGGCGACCGACGCTCACGTTGCTCTTAGGATCGCTCAGAAGAAATTTGCCATAGTCTCGCATACCGCGCGGATCGCCAGCATCGGCAGCAATTTTCATCAATGCGCCAACTTCGTCAGGCTTGCTTATACCTGCCTGATCAAGCATTTCGGTTTTCTTGATTGCGGCTGGCCCATCGCCCGCCACAACAAAGGGTTCGATGGCTGCAAACTGGGCCTGAATTTCTTCGGCTGTTGAGGCAATTTGGAATCTACCGCCAATAATTGCAATTTGCGCATCATGCTTGAAAACGGGATCAGGATTTTGATCGACAAATTTTAACAGGCGATTGGCTTGATCAACATCTTTGTCAAAACCATTGGTACCTTTTTCTAAGCGCGATACGATATAACCAATCGCATCTGCGCTGCCGCGCAGAGAGGCTTGGCGCACAAACAACCGACCCTTATCTTGATCCTTTGTATCATCAGTTGAAATGCCGCGAAGACCCGTCAACCATAAGGCACGGTCAGACCCCAAATTTGCGGCTTGGAGACGCCACTTGTTGGCCTCAATCACTGAAACGGGCAAGCCCGCGCCGCAGGAATACATATCAGCAATGCGGCTTGCTCCATGGGATTCGCCGAGGCGCGCTGCAAGTCTGAAATATTTTTCGGCCAATGGGTATTTGGACACGTCCTTATCGGCGATAGCATAATAGATATCACCCACATCGCGCGCAGCAGGACCTGAACCCGCTTTGGCCGACTTCACCAAAAGACCGATAGCTTGATCAACCTCTTCATTGGTAGACCCATATTTGCCCAGGAATTTGCCGTAAGCTTCACGCACCGCCGTATCGGCCTCTGGGTTAGACACCAGTTTGGCAAACATTTCTTTGGCTTTGGTAGGTTCAGGCTTAAAATTAAAATCTCCTGAGTAAATTCGAGCAAGCCAATAGCCAGCAGCATCAACTTTGCCGTTAAAGGCAACTTGCAAATAGGAAATGGCTTTATCTCGGTTCTTTTCTAGTGTAACACCTGTAGCATAAAGCTTGCCAATGCCGAAGGCTGCGGTTGGACGACCCGCATCAGCTGCTTGTAAAAGGAACTGGGTAGATTTTTGAATGTTCAACTCATCAACTTGCGAGCTTTTATAAATATTAGCTAAATACTCCGCCGCCGAGACGCTGCCAGTTTCAGCATAGCGCTCAAACCACTCCAGGCCCACATCTACGTTTTTCTGAACCAGTTCGCCGTTCATATAAAGATAGCCAATATTATCCATATTCGAGCAATCGCCCTGCTGGATATGGCCGACCAGAGTCACAAGGGCGTTGTTAACTTGTGTGGTTAATTCATTTGTAGGTGTTACAGGATCAGCTGCCAGCAAACGTGCATAGGCCAGCTGACCGTCAGAATCGCCTGCCGCTGCTGCCCGTTGCAGATATTTTTGCGAGGCTTTCAAATCACGTATCTCAGAAGGTCCGCGTGAACCATAAAGCTGGCCCAGAGTAAATGCTGCACGAATATCACCAGAGCCATAGGCTTTAAGAAGAATGGCCTCAGCTTTTTTCAAATCATCAAGGCTCGAAGCACCTTCAATCAATGCACGCGCAATGGGTCTTGCAAGCTTGCTGCGTGAACCTGGAAATTGCTTTGATAAAACATCAAGCATTTTAAGTGCAGTTTCTGGCGACTGTTTTAAGCGCTCGCTGCCAATGGAGAACTCTCCAGCAATCGACAAAGCATCATTAAGCGGAATATCAATTTTATCGCCACGCCACTCTGTCCAGTCGCGGTCAAGTTTTACCGACTCGGGCACCTGGCTTTTGCAGGTTTTTTTATAATCTAAACTTGGCGGGCGAAAAACCGTGGATCCGCCTTCCGCAAAGGCCACACTACACATGACGGCTGTCGCTGCAATCGTAAATACACTTGCACGCAAACGCGTTAAGTTACTTTCTTTTACCCTCAGCATCTCTACTCCTACCCAACTTCAGCTTTTGTCCAATACCGAAAAATGCTACTATTTTGTGACAGTATTGTCGATAGCATCCGCAGCTACACTGTCACTTGTGCTGGTCACAACAATGGAGATTCCGCTGCCCCGGACGAATGATTTTTGCGGGATCGAGGCTACGGTTTTTCCACTCACAATCACATCAAAAGCCACATCAAATGGCTTAACTTCTTTGAACTCTGTAGCACCGGAAGCGATGGCCTTAAACACAGGGCCGCTCTTGCCGTTTACATTGGCGTTGAGATCAACAGGCTGGCCCGAATAGTTATAGAAATAGAGACCAGAATGGGAAGACGCATCAACCAAGGCCTTATCTTCCAGAACAGCAATCGGCTTTAAATCGGCCACAACATCACCAATCACGATGGTATAAAATCTGCCTGCAACAATTGGCATTGACAGTTTTTGAGTGTTGAACTCCACATCAATCGTGCCTTCTTTGACGTAATTGTAAGCGGAAAGAACAGCAGCCGTTTGGGCATAAGCAACACCAGACAACTTCACCACCGGCGCTTGCAACTTGCTACGATTTAAAAAGCGTACATAGCTTGTGCCTTCTGGTGGTGGAGCATCATAAAGACCCGCTTCCTGGGCCAGCGCCGCGATATTCAATATTACAATAACTGTCAAACCGCTGATGAGAGTGATGAGAATTTTTCCGAATTTCATGATGGCTTCCACGGGACTTTCAAGAGTGTTGAGTTTCAATTGATGGCTTATTGGGTTACGCTGTCTGGGTATTTA
>JANYGE010000195.1 GCA_025362535.1 Hyphomicrobiales bacterium | reverse complement strand
GCAATCCTGCGCCGCATTGCAGTTTCAAAATACTAAGAAACCTTGCACAAAAGCTTCGCCCGCATTACATGGGAGCGGACCCTTTGCGCGAGACGTGATTCATGAACCCTTTTATTTGGCTGCTTTTCCAACTCATTGATCTCTATTTCTATGTGATCCTCGCTACAGTGATCATCAGCTGGCTCACGGCATTTAATATCATCAATTACAACAACCCCTATGTGCGCCAGATCAATGGCGTATTGCGCACCTTGACTGAACCCTTGCTCGCCCCAATTCGCCGCGTGTTGCCAAATCTTGGTGGCTTAGATTTCTCGCCGATCGTGCTTTTGCTCGGCCTGCAATTCATTAAGCGCGCCATTGTTTATTACATCTATGGCATGTGACAACTCCGCTTCGCAAAACCGCTAAAGGATTATTCCTGCATATCCGCTGCACGCCAAAATCTGGGCGTGATGAAATCTGCGGACTCGCAATCTCATCAACTGGTGCAGTTTCGCTGGCGGTAAAAGTCACTGCCATTCCCGACAAAGGCAAAGCCAATGCGGCGGTGGTTGAAACTGTGGCCAAGGCCATGCGTGTGCCAAAATCATCATTTCGTTTTGCCGCTGGCGAAACCGCCCGCGATAAGGTCTTGGAAATAATTTCCAACCATGCGGTCATCGAGGCTTTTCTCGCGCAGTTTTCCATGCCAGATTGAAGCCATGAAAAAGCTACTCGGCCTTGCATTTCTTGCCCTCGCTGCACCTCATGCTGAGGCCGAATCTGTGACCAGCGTCTATTCCGATCTCGACATCACCAAATGCAAAACCATCAGCGTTTCCGAAGAGGATGGGGGTGGTTCATGGCGATGCAAGGGCATTAAGGGCTATAATGTCATTTATGCGGAAGGCGATTTGCGCGGCACTGTGGGCTTTGGGCCTGCCGCTGAAAATCAATGTTCCAGCGCGCAATCATTTGGAAAATTTAACTCGCCTGGCAGCAAGATCGAATGGCGGATGAAAAGCGGCAAACCCTTCGCCACCATCCTGCGCTGGTTCACCGACAACGGAGAAGAAGGTGGCAAACAGAATTGGCTGGTGGTGACAAAGCTAAATGGCGATGAGGCCTGCCGCACCGCATTTATCGACACAAAATATCCCAATGCCAATGCAGTCGCGCAACAAAAAGCCGATAGCTCCAAAAATTTCAACTGCGCCAAAGACCTGCCCGAAGTCATCAGCACTCCACCACTAAAGGCCGATGATTTCGCCTCAGGATCACCCTGCGTGGAATAATGTTATGCTTCGAGGCTCTACGCTTCGCTCCGAGCGCCTCAGCATGAGGAGTAATAGTTCCTCATCCTGAGGTGCGACCCCGTACTTGATACGGGGGAGCCTCGAAGGATTGCTTGATGCAGTTCGGGCTTCTAAGCCACCGCGTCCGCTTCTTTGGTGCGGCTCATGCGCTTGCGCTCGTTTGGATCGAGATAGATCTTGCGCAGGCGAATAGACTTTGGCGTAATTTCCACCAACTCATCTTCACCCACATAAGCCAGAGCTTTTTCCAACGACATCTTGATCGGTGGTGTCAAAACAACTGCTTCATCCTTGCCGGAGGCGCGCACGTTGGTGAGCTTCTTGCCCTTGATCACATTGAGTTCAAGATCATTGCCGCGTGTATGTTCACCGATGATCATGCCAGCATAAACCTTGGTGCCGTGTTCAATGAACATCGGGCCACGGTCTTGCAGGTTGAAAATCGCATAGGCCACAGCATCGCCATCAGAGTTCGACAACAAAGCCCCGGTGTGGCGGCTTGGAATTTCACCCACATGCGGTGCATAGGCGTGGAACAAGCGGTTCATAATAGCAGTACCACGCGTATCCGACATTAACTCGCCTTGATAACCAATAAGCCCGCGCGTTGGGGCGTGGAACACGATGCGTTGGCGGCCTTGGCCTGAAGGGCGCATGTCGCGCATTTCAGCGCGGCGCTCAGAAAGTTTCTGAACTACAATGCCCGTATATTCTTCATCAACGTCGACAACAACTTCTTCGATTGGCTCCAGCTTTTCGCCAGTGGCTTCATCAATTTTGAACACAACGCGGGGACGACCCACAGTGAGTTCAAAGCCTTCTCGGCGCATGGTTTCAATCAGAATGCCCAATTGCAATTCGCCACGGCCAGCAACTTCAAACGCGTCGGTTTCTGTTTCAGAAGCAGTCACTTTCAAAGCAACATTGCCTTCAGCTTCACGCAACAAGCGATCACGAATAACGCGGGATTGAACTTTGTCGCCTTCTTTGCCAGCCAAGGGGCCGTCATTAATGCGGAAGGTCATGGTCAAAGTTGGCGGATCAATCGGCTGGGCTTGAATGGGCTCAGTCACAGCAGGATCACAGATTGTGTCAGCAACCGTTGTGGTCACCAAACCTGAGATCGCCACGATATCGCCAGCAAACGCTTCTTCAACTGGAATGCGTTCAAGTCCACGGAACGACAGAACTTTAGACACGCGGCCCGTTTCAACTGTGGTGCCATCACGCGCCAAAGACTTAACCGCCATATTGGTTTTAACCGAGCCAGAGCGAATGCGGCCCGTAAGCACACGGCCCAAGAACGGGTTGGCTTCAATTGTCGTAACCAGCAAGCGGAATGGACCTGGTTCAATAACCGGTGGCTTGAAATGGCTGACGATCACGTCAAACAAAGCCGCCATATTGTCTTCTTGCTTTTCTGGGGTTTTGCTCATCCAACCTTGCTTGGCTGAACCATAAATGATCGGGAAATCAAGCTGCTCATCCGTGGCTTCCAGAGCTGCGAACAAGTCAAACACTTCATTCACAACTTCAACATGGCGGCCATCCGGGCGGTCAATCTTGTTGATCAATACGATGGGCTTCAAGCCGAGTTTCAAAGCCTTTTGCA
The DNA here is from genome assembly GCA_025362535.1 of Hyphomicrobiales bacterium. GTDB lineage: Bacteria > Pseudomonadota > Alphaproteobacteria > Rhizobiales > Aestuariivirgaceae > Aestuariivirga. The sequence goes on along the minus strand of JANYGE010000195.1, from coordinate 1,926 downwards.
ACACGAACTTCGTCTGTGGCATCGGGCCTTCGGCGGCATCCACCAACAGCACAGCACCATCCACCATGTTCAAAATACGTTCAACTTCACCACCGAAATCGGCGTGGCCCGGCGTATCAACGATGTTGATGCGTGTTTCTTTCCAGTTCAGCGAAGTCACCTTCGCCAAAATTGTAATGCCGCGTTCACGTTCCAAATCATTGGAATCCATGGCGCGTTCAGCCACTTTTTGGTTTTCACGGAAAGATCCCGATTGCGAAAGCAAGCGGTCAATCAGTGTGGTTTTGCCGTGGTCTACGTGGGCAATAATCGCAATATTGCGCAAATTCATGAAGCGCCAACTCTCATTAAGCGTGAAGGAATGGGGCCGCCTTAGCACGTGCAACATAGATAAGCAATTTATAGGTTGCGATTATGTGTCAAACTCCATGAAAGCGTCAAAAGCCGCTAGAAATTTTTCACGTATAACATTGGTTTCATTCAATATTTCATGACGAGAAGAAGGGATTGCCAGCAATGAAATTCCTGGCACAGCATCCACAAACTGCCTGATTCCGAGATTATTCACCACCCGGTCCTGCCCGGCCATCACAATCATGGTGGGGCATGTTGGGCCTTTGTATTTGGGCCAGTTGCGAAGTTCTGCCAGGCTTTTCATTGCAGCACGAAGCCAAGCATAAGTTGGCCCACCCAGCCCTAATTCAGGGTGTTCTTCAAGTGTAGTTGTATCGCGGTTCCAGCGCGCCCGATCAGAGGTCAGCGGATTGTCGGGATATTCTGAACGCTCCATGGGGCCGCGCGCAAAGCCCGGCAAATAAAGCCAGCCCATGCCACTATACTTGGTAAGGAAGTTCAACACATGAACAACAGGCAAGGGCCAACGCCCATAATTAAATCCGAGCAGCGGCGCTGTAATAACAGCCCGTTTGAAGTAAGTCTTTTCGCGCAAGGCCCGCAATAAAATATGGCCGCCCGTCGAATGGGCCAAAGCATAATAGGGTTCAGGAAAATCCAGGCGCTGCGCCAGGGCAATCACCGCAGCCAGATCCAAATCATAGCCTGAGAAGTTTCTGATGTAACCGCGCAAGCGATTCTTGAGCAAGCGCTGTGATCCGCCCTGCCCGCGCCAATCAAAGGTGACCACCGCAAGCCTGCGCTTGCTCATATCCTTCATGGTTTCAAAATAGCGTTCGAAAAAATCGGCCCGGCCATTGAGAATGAATACAGTGCCTCTCGCTCTGGATTGCCGTGTCACGACCGCGCGCAATAGCACTTTGTCAGATGTGAGCACTTCGTGACACACGGCACCATCCGGTGCCTGATTTTCCGCAGTGGTAAAAAATTTCATGATTGCATAGTCCTATGGTCTGCGGTTTAACCGCTCGTAACCCAGAGAACAAGCAATGAAAATTATAACAGCCGACTCATTCAGTCTCGCGCTCTTGCAAGCTACTTCAGGAAAATAAGGGCCAGCCCAGTAATTGCCAATGCCGCACCACAAAAACTCATTGCCGTCGGGCTTTGCCCCGTACGCAGCCACAAGAGTGGCAGGATAATGACGGGTGATGTGGCAGATAGGGTGGCAATGATCCCGGTTTGCGACCCTTGGAGAGCATAAAGAAATAGCGTCATGCCGATGAGCAGCCCGATGATGGATGTTGCCGCTGTTAAAACCAAAACTTTCCGTGTGATCTTCCCGGGCTTGGTCGGCGCAAAATTGACCGCAGCAAGAGCACCCATAGCAAGACCAGAAGCGCCAACACGAAAGAGCGAGGCAAGATAGGGGTCCATGCCACCACTCATGATAGGCCGCGCGATTAACGACCCCACCGCCTGCCCGCCAGCAGCGCCCAAACCAAATAAAACTCCGATGATGATCGTTCCTTTCAAGGCCTCAAGCCTATGCGCATTGGCCCGCGGGCGACC
>JANYGE010000187.1 GCA_025362535.1 Hyphomicrobiales bacterium | reverse complement strand
GCTGCACTGTGGGCTCAAGGCAGCCCAGTGCTTTCACATCGGCTTGAAACTGGTCAGCAGTTTTTGCCGTTACCTTGGCAATCGCCTCATTCAGCGGCAAATCTGGAAAATCGCGCAGCGCCCGCGCATTAATCTTATCATCCACATCGGTGATGTTGCGCACATAGGTAACGTGGTTTTCGCCATAAATATGGCGCAGCAAACGATAGAGCACGTCAAACACAATCACCGGTCTGGCATTGCCGATATGGGCGAAGTCATAGACCGTGGGGCCGCAGACATACATGCGCACATTGGAAGCGTCGATGGGCTCGAACAGTTCTTTCTTGCGTGTCAGCGTGTTGTATAGGTGTAACGGCATAATCTTCCTCAAGGCTTTTACTGGCCCCGGGAAACGCTTTAGATGATTTTAAGTCAAGCGGCGCCCAGCCAGCGATTCGTTTCGCTAGTTAATAATAATGCTGCAAATAATGCAGGCATATGGGCGGATAGTGGTCATGTCGGCAAAATGCGCGATTGTGGCGCTGCCGTCAAGGTCTCATTGCTAAACGTAATTTAGAGTGTGTGAATGGCCCAGAATCAGCACCGCCTTGGATTAGCGCTCGTCGCCGCTGCGGCCTTGAGCTGGTCTTCTGCTGGCTTGTTTACCCGTGGCATCTCGGCTGAACTCTTTACCATGTTGTTTTGGCGCGGGCTGTTTTCTGGTTCGATGGTGGTGCTGGCTTTTCTTGTTTTGGAAGGCAAGAACGCCCTGCCCGCCCTGAAAAACCTGCGCTGGTCTTCGCTGGCGGTGGCGGTGTTATCGGCGGGTGGCATGATCACTGGCATTGGCGCTCTGCGCTATGGTTCGGTTGCCGACGCCATGGTGATTTATGCCACCGTGCCTTTCATCACCGCTGGCTTTGCTTATTTTGCCATCGGCGAAAAGCCCACACGCTCCACTTTGTTGGCCAGTGCCGTGGCGTTGGTTGGCGTTAGCGTAATGATTGCTGGTGCTGGCTTTGGTGGCTCTATGCTAGGTAAAGGTTTGGCGGTTCTGATGACGCTGTGCATGGCCAGTTTTTCTGTGTTGCTGCGGCAGAACCGCACTGTGCCCATGTTGCCCGCCATGGCGGGTTCGGCTTATCTCTGCGCATTTTTTAGTTTTTGGTTTGCAGGCTCCATCAGCGTTTCAAACCACGACATGCTGTTGATCGCGGGCTTTGGCATTTTACAAAATGGTGCAGGTTTAATTTTATACACTTTAGGTTCACGCAAAATTCCAGCGGCAGAGGCCACGTTGCTGGCCGCGCTGGAAGTGCCTTTCACACCCTTCTGGGTGTTCCTGTTTCTGGGCGAGACACCAAGCTTTTATACTCTCATCGGTGGTCTTGTGGTGCTGGCAGCTTTGTTCGGCCACATCATCAATGAGCTGCGTGGCCGAACTGCACCAAAGCATGAAGGCTTTGAGGCTGGGGTCTGATTAGCGTGCCGTTTGCCCGAACAGAACTTTCTTCTCGTCATCCGACATTGGTTTTGCGTAGGATGGACCAGCGGCGGCATAGGCCTTGACCACAGCAGGCCGCGCTTTGATGGTGTTGAACCAACGCTGCAGATGCGGGAAATCTTCCAGTTTCTGCTTGTGGCTTTCATAAGGCACGATCCATGGATAGCTTGCCATATCTGCGATTGAATATTCGCCCGCCACAAATTCACGGTCAGCCAAGCGCTTGTTCAACACACCATAGAGGCGGTTGGTTTCATTAGTATAACGGTCCATCGCGTAAGGAATTTTCTCTGGCGCATAAACATTGAAATGGCCGTTTTGCCCCGCCATGGGGCCAAGGCCTCCCATTTGCCAGAACAACCATTGCATCACTTCGGTGCGACCACGGATATCTGATGGCAAAAATTTTCCGGTTTTTTCGGCGAGATATTGAAGAATGGCACCAGATTCAAAAATGCTGATGGGTTTGCCGCCATCCTTGGGTGCTTGGTCGACAATAGCAGGCATTCTGTTGTTCGGCGCTATCGCCAAAAACTCCGGCTTGAATTGATCGCCCTTGCCAATGTTGACACGATGGATCGTATAATCGAGGCCTGCCTCCTCCAAGAAAACAGTAATCTTATGGCCGTTTGGGGTTGGCCAATAGTGGAGATCAATCATGCTATACCCTTTTTGTAATAAACCAGATTACAAATATAGGTTCAAATTCAACCAAAACAAGATCACTTGCGTTTTGATTTTTTGAATTTTGCGATGGCTGCAAGCGAGCGCAAAGATTCCACACAGGCGGCGGCAGCTTCGCGACCTTTGTTATGTGCGTCATCGCGGCTGCGCACCACGGCTTGCTCATCCGTATAGGTGGTGAGAACGCCGAAGGTAATTGGCACGCCGGTTTCCAGGGTGGCGTTCATCAAGCCAGTGGCTGCACCCAAGCTGATAAATTCAAAATGCGCCGTGTCACCCTTGATCACGCAACCCAGGCAGATCACGCCGTCAAATGCGCCGGTTTTTGCCAGGGCCTTGGCCATGAGCGGAATTTCAAATGCACCGGGGGCGGAGAAAATTGCATCCGCCGAAATCTTAACGCCCTGCTCTTTCAAATATTGCAATGCGCCTTTTTGCAAACCGTGCGTTACGTTTTCATTGAACTGACTCACGATCATTGCGAGGCGGAATTTTTCTGAGGTCTTAGCCATGTTAGTTCCTTGTTGGTTGTGGGATGGTGTGGCCAAGCCTGTCGCGCTTGGTTGCAAGATAAAATTCATTGAAGGGGTTATGCGCCACATTAAGGGGACGCTGCTCCACAACTTGGATGCCGTGGTCTTTTAAGGCCTCAGCTTTCTTGGGGTTATTACTGAGCAGTGTGAGGGCCTTCACATCAAGTGCCGCCAGAATTTGCGCCGCAATGCCATAATCGCGTGCGTCGGTGGCAAAGCCCAATGCAGTGTTGGCATCAATTGTGTCATGGCCTTGATCTTGCAAAGCATAAGCGCGGATTTTATTGGCAAGACCAATGCCGCGGCCTTCTTGATTACGCAAGTAAACCAGAACTCCGCCATCGCTTTCGGCAATCATCTGAATGGATTTCTGCAATTGCGGCCCGCAATCACAGCGCAGCGATCCAAGAGCCTCACCCGTTAGACATTCCGAGTGAACGCGAACCAATGGAACTTTAGGCAATGGATATTTCACCAAAGCCAAATGTTCGGTGCCGTCAATGTCGCTGCGAAAGGCATGAACGCGCAAAGGTGTTTCGGCAAAGGCCGTTGGCATTTCGGCGCTGGAAACTTCTGTCACCAGTTTTTCTGTTTGCATCCTGTGCCGGATAATGTCTTTCACTGTGATCATCGGAAGCCCATGCGTCTTGGCAAAGATTTCAAGTTCAGGCCGCCGCGCCATCTGGCCATCATCCGACATGATTTCGCAAATAACACCCGCCGGGCGAAGGCCCGCAAGTTTCATCAAATCAATTGAGCCTTCAGTTTGCCCATCGCGCTTCAACACGCCGCCATCATTGGCGCGCAGCGGAAAAACATGTCCGGGGGACACGATCTCGCCATCCAGCACATTAGGATTGCTAGCCACCTGAATGGTGTGGGCGCGATCAAAAGCCGAAATGCCAGTGCTGATGCCATCGCGCGCTTCAATTGAAGCGGTGAAGGCCGTTGAGCGCCGCGCCTTATTGTTTGTAACCATGGGGGCAAGATTGAGCCGATCAATTTGCTCACCTGTGAGGGTTAAGCAAATCAAGCCGCGACCAAACTTCGCCATAAAATTGATCGCGTCAGGCGTTGCATGTTCGGCTGCCATCACAAGGTCGCCCTCATTCTCGCGGTCTTCGTCATCACATAATATGACCATGCCGCCATGGCGCAGATGTTCTAGGGCTTCAGATAAGGTTGACATAGACGCTCCACATATTTGGCGATCACATCAACTTCAACATTGATGTCTTCGCCGATTTTGATTGCATGTAAATTGGTGTGTTCCCAGGTGTGGGGAATAATGGTGACGAACAGGCGCGTAGCACCGTTGGTCAAAACTTTGAGATCATTGATGGTAAGGCTTATGCCATTGAGGCAGATCGAGCCCTTCACCACGCAATAACGCGCCAGCTCTGCCGGAAAATCAAAAGCCAGCCGCCATGCATCACTATCATTGATGCATTCGGCCAGGGTTGATTTGCCATCAACATGGCCTTGCACCATATGTCCAGAAAGCCGCGTATCGAGTTTGAGCGCGCGTTCGAGATTGACCTTGCTGCCTTCCACCATTTTTCCGAGATTGGTTTTATCCAGCGTTTCAGTGCTGATATAAAATGTGGCTTGGCCTGTGGTGGAAAAGCTGGTGACCGTAAGGCACACGCCATTTATGGCAACACTTTCACCCAAAGTTAAATCGGTAAAACCTGTTTCAATCGTCGTTACGATGGCGCTTGGTTCTCGTGCAATAGTTCGCACTGCTCCTAAGCGTTCAATGATTCCTGAGAACATGCGCAAACTCTTTATTTTGTGTGATTGTAATGCGGTCGTGAGGGCTTGCCTGTTCGATCAGCACATGCTCATCCCACTGGCCCGTTGTTAAAATATCTTGGGTGAGTGTTGGTCCAGCTTCCACCAGAACCTCCATCACTCCAGCGTCACCCAGCATCTGCAGAGCAGCCGGAACGGAATCGCTGATGAACACCTCAAAGCCGCGGGCGGTGGCCGCTGTGATATAGTCTTGCGATACGCGGCGGCGGCGGTCCAACACCACCAGTTTGCGGCGCTTGCCTTCAAAATCCGGTATATGCCGCACATTAAAATGCGGCGCGTCAGCAAGCACTGTGCCTGATCCCGTAATGATGGCGTCAGCGCGTTTGCGTATATGATGCGCCAAAACCAGCGATGAGTGGGATGTGAAGGTTTTGTGCCCAACTGGCGGAATCATGCTGCCATTCACATCCAGGGCTTGCTTCACCGTGACCCAAGGCAAGCCTGTGGCTTTCAACTTTGCAAATGGCGCAATCAAGCGCTGGGCCTGCGCTACAAACTCTGGGTCTGGCCAAAACTCAACATTCAAGCCAGCAGCGCGCAACACAGCAGCGCCTCCGCCCTGAACATGGGGGTTGGGGTCCTGCGCACCGATCCAAATGTGTTTAGCGGGAGTTGTTAAAATTGCCTTCGTGCAAGGCGGCGTGCGCCCATGATGGTTGCAAGGTTCAAGCGTCACAACAAGAGTGTGGATCAGGTTTACGGTGCCCGCATCACGGCATTTTTGAATAGCTAGCGCCTCAGCATGGGGTTCTCCCGCTTTCTGATGCGCCGCCATCGCCAATTCATTGCCATCAGCATCAAGGATCACACAGCCCACGGGCGGATTGGGCGCGGTTGCCCCTTCAAACTCTCGTGCTGCCTGCAACGCACGACCAAAAGCAGCCAAAAGCGTTTGGCTTTCAGCTCTACCCTGGTTTTCTGTTGATCTAGCAAGCACTGCGCAAATCCTCGAATGTTCAAACGTCAAACATTCACAGGGCGCATAACGATAAACGAGCAAGCCAACCCAAACGGGTGTGCTTGCGCCTCACATCATTACTGTTCTCTATCATCCGGACTATACCGTCGGCCCCGGAGTTAAACCGAGTCTGCTGACCCCACTTGAATAAAGTGGGCGCTCGCGGGCTGATGGGCCGAAGCCCAAACACCGCCGGTGGGGAATTACACCCCGCCCTGAGAACGTCTCTAAGCGTTATCTAGTCAGACTCGTTGATGAATTCAAGCCTTAACGCTTGAAGGGGTAGAGAAACTGCTGCCAATAGCCCTTGGGCACGGGATGCCCACCCACTCCATAGCCCGAAGGCCAGCGGCCTTCTGGCATATGATAGGTGCCGAACAGGCGGTCATAGAGGGGGAAGTGGATGGCGAAGTTTACGTCGATCGCTTCTTTCTCAATGCCATGGTGCCAATGGTGGAAACGCGGTGTCACCAAGAATTTTTCAATGCCACCCAAGCGCCAGTTTAAATTGGCGTGGACGAAAGTTGAATAGACATAGACGATGAGCAAATAGGTTTGCAGTGCTGCGGGCGCAAAGCCCAAAACGAAAGCTGGCGTTGCCGTGAAGGCACGTAAAATCATAATCTCGATCACATGCATGCG
>JANYGE010000180.1 GCA_025362535.1 Hyphomicrobiales bacterium | reverse complement strand
CTAACATAGAAATTAAAAACCCGGCCTTGGTGCCGGGTTTTTTATGCGCCATTGAAGCGTTCACCCGTCCACGGATTGAATGTCGAAACACCAAATGGTTCTATATCTTTGGAGTTCCGAGTGACAATTTGCAGTTCAAATACCTTTGCAGTTGCGGCTATCCAACAATCGGCCATGTTAACTGGCAGCCTTTTTTGGCTCACTGTGTCTGCGAGCTTGATTGCTTCTAAGACCACGTCTTCTGATGCTGGTAAAACACGTTCCGCAAAGAATGGTCTCAAATCTTCGTTCAACCATAAAATCAATCGGTTTTTCAAATCGGATGTAGTTGCGGATTCAATCCCTTTTCTAATCTCTGCAATACAAATTACACTTGTAAATATTCGATTTTTGGGTGCGCCCAAAAGAAAGTCTAATACGGTCTTTTGCGGACGCGGCTTCTGCCACTCCGAAATGACGTTTGTATCGACGAGCCAAGACTTCAAAACTCAACCTGCCGATTTGTAATATCGGTTGCTGAACGCTTGAAGGCATTTTCGCCAAGTTCACGCAGAGGCGATTTTTCCAAAATTTTGACGAGTTCCGCTCCTGTCTGGTCATCATCTTGTCGCTCCACATATGGAACGACCATGACGGTTTTTCGGCCATGGACAGTTACAATTTGCGGTCCATCGCTTTGCACTCTGCGGATAACCTCGCTCAATTGAGCTTTGGCGTCTTGCAACGACCAGATTTGTTCAGGTTTATTCATAGTTTGAAGCTCCAATTCTGACTAGTCAGACTAGTCAGAATTGGTTTGCGTGTCAAATCACTCCGCCGCCTGCACATAATCCTCAATCGGCGGACAAGTGCAGATAAGGTTTCTATCGCCGTAGACATTGTCCACACGTGCCACTGTCGGCCAATATTTGGCGTGCGATGAAGTTTCACCCAAGGGGAAATAAGCCTGTTGCTTGGAATAAGGATGCGCCCATTCGCCAAACAATTGCTTGTGCGTATGCGGTGCGTTCTTCAAAACATTGTTGAGCTTGTCGGCGCGGCCATGTTCCACATCCGCGATTTCGCCTGCTATGGCAATCATCGCATCACAGAAGCGATCAAGCTCGCGCTTGCCTTCACTCTCGGTGGGTTCGATCATCAACGTATCTACTACAGGAAAAGACATGGTGGGGGCGTGGAAGCCGTAGTCAGCCAAACGCTTGGCCACGTCTTCAACACTTACACCAGTGCGATCTTTCAACCAGCGCAGATCAATAATGCATTCATGTGCCACCACGCCGCCGGGGCCAGAATATAAAACAGGAAAATGCGGGTTCAAGCGCTTGGCCATATAATTGGCATTGAGAATGGCCATCTTGGTGGCATGCGTGAGGCCAGGCCTCCCCATCATGGCAATATACATCCAAGAGATTGGCAGGATAGAAGCCGATCCCCAAGGGGCCGCAGACACAGCACCCGATTTTCGAATGCCATTGGCCACCACATCATGCCCGGGCAAATGCGGGGCCAGATGCTTGCGCACGCCGATGGGTCCCATGCCCGGCCCGCCGCCGCCATGCGGAATGCAGAATGTTTTATGCAAGTTCATGTGGCACACATCAGCGCCCAATTCTGCAGGGCGCATCAGCCCCACTTGCGCATTGAGATTGGCGCCATCCAAATAAACCTGCCCACCATTGGCATGAATGATGCGGCAAATATCAATGATGGAATCCTCAAACACGCCATGCGTGGAAGGATAGGTGATCATTAAAGCTGCGAGATTGGCTGCATTGGCTTTGGCCTTGGCTTCAAGATCAGCCACATCGACATTGCCCTGCGCGTCACAAGCTACGACAACAATTTTCATGCCTGCCATCGCGGCTGAAGCCGGGTTGGTGCCATGCGCTGATGTGGGGATGAGACACACGTCGCGGTGCCTATCATTTCTAGAATCGTGATAGCCACGGATGGCCAAAAGCCCCGCATATTCACCTTGGCTTCCGGCATTGGGCTGCAGCGACACATTATCAAAGCCGGTAATTTCGCACAGCATGGACTCGAGACTCGCGAAAAGTTCGGCATAGCCTTTGGCCTGATCTAAAGGTGCAAAGGGATGCATATTGCCAAAGCCGCCCCAAGTGACGGGGATCATCTCGCTCGCAGCGTTGAGCTTCATGGTGCAGGAACCAAGTGCGATCATCGCTTGATCCAAGGCGAGGTCCTTGCCTTGCAGCAGGCGCAAGTAACGCATCATTTCGGTTTCGGAATGATAGGAACTAAAAGTGGGATGCGTGAGATATTTTGAAACACGCTGCAAAGATTTCGGAATATGAGATGAAACCTCAGCAGATTTTGCGCCAAACACCGCCAGAGCATTTTGCACATCTTCTTCTCGTGTTGTTTCATCGAAAGACACAGCTACATGATTTGCATCAACAAGACGCATATTGATCCGCTTTTGTTTTGCTGCAGCAATGATCGCATGAGCGTCGCA
>JANYGE010000262.1 GCA_025362535.1 Hyphomicrobiales bacterium | reverse complement strand
TCAAGCTGCCTTTGATCCTGCCCGCACTTGGCCTCGTCTCAGTGCTCACCTTCGTCAATAACTTTAATGCATTTGATTTGATTTATGCGATGAAAGGAGCATTAGCAGGACCCAATTATTCAACTGACATTATGGGCACGCTTTTCTATCGCACATTCTTTGGCAATCAGTTGCAGCTGGGTGATCGTTCCATGGGTTCAACCATCGCCACTATGATGTTTCTCATCATTTTGATTGGCATTTCGATTTATCTATTCCTCATCCAACGCCGCATGCAGCGTTACTCCTTCTGAGAGCTTATCCCATGCGCAAATCAATAAGCTCCATCGCTGTCCACTCAGTCTTAAGTCTTTACACAGTGCTGGCGCTCGCTCCAATTCTGCTTGTGATCATGAACTCTTTCAAAGAGCGCAAGGCGATTTTTGGTGCGCCGCTACAGCCACCAACTTTCTCAACTTTTTCTCTTGTCGGATATGCAAGTGTGTTTTCCGATGGCTCAATTCTGAATTACTATTCAAATTCAATAATCGTTACAGTCGGCACAATATTTTTTACACTGCTGTTTGGTGGCATGGCGGCGTGGGCCTTGAGCGAATATAAGTTTCGCTGGAATACATTGCTGGCGCTTTATCTTTCCATCGGCATCATGGTGCCCATCCGACTTGGTTCCGTCGCCATCATCCAACTCATCTCAAGTCTAAACTTGATCAATACTTTGACAGCCCTTATACTTGTCTATGTAGCGCAGAACCTGCCGCTGGCTATTTTCATTCTCTCAGAATTTATCAACCAGATTCCAAAAGACCTGCGTGAAGCAGGTCGCTGTGATGGCCTTTCGGAATATAATATTTTCTTCTTCATCATATTGCCGTTGTTGCGACCTGCAATGGCGACGGTTGCAGTGTTCGTTATGATACCGGTCTGGAATGATCTTTGGTTCCCATTGCTACTTGCACCCACAGGCGACAAGCAGACGATCACCTTAGGGGTCCAGCAGTTCCTTGGGCAATATATTACCGACTGGAATGCAGTTCTTGCGGCTCTTTCAACTGCGATCATCCCAGTCCTGATTTTTTATGTCATTTTTTCACGCCAATTGATCCGGGGCTTGACCTCGGGTGCCGTAAAGTGAGCTCACCATGGCTGAAGTCCACATTGCAAATTTGAATAAGTCCTATGGCCCGGTTTCGGTGCTGCAAGATGTCAGCCTCACTGTAGAGGATGGCTCCTTTGTGGTTCTTGTTGGCCCATCAGGCTGCGGAAAATCCACATTGTTGCGCTGTGTTGCCGGGCTGGAACCTGTCGCCTCCGGGACAATGACCATTGGTGGCAAGAAGGTCAATGACCTGCCGCCGGCAAAACGTGAAATTGCCATGGTGTTCCAGTCCTACGCGCTATATCCGCATATGAATGTGGAGAACAATATGGCCTTTGGCTTGAAGTTCGCACGTACGCCAAAAGCTGAAATTGCAGCACGTGTCAGTGAAGCCGCACGCATATTGAAATTGGAACCTCTGCTCAAGCGGCGTCCACGCGAGCTATCCGGCGGGCAGCGCCAGCGCGTGGCCATTGGTCGGGCTATTGTGCGAAAGCCACAGGTTTTCCTCTTTGATGAGCCATTATCAAATCTTGACGCAGCTTTACGCATCAATACCCGTGTTGAAATCGCTAAACTGCATAAGCTGCTCAAGGCCACAATCATTTATGTGACGCATGATCAAGTTGAGGCCATGACGCTGGCTGACCAGATTGTGGTGATGAATCATGGTCAGATTGAACAAGCAGGTCGCCCCCTCGATCTTTATTACAAACCCGCCAACATGTTTGTAGCTGGCTTCATTGGCTCACCCGCTATGAATTTTTTACCCGCGCGCAATGTTGCCAAGAATAAAGTGAAGTTAGAAGATGGAACCGTGCTGCCCGTAACACTCCCCGCCACTTGCAAAATTGGCGATACTGTAACGCTCGGATGCAGGCCGGAACACATGACGCTCACAAGTTCCGCCAAGGGCGACCTATCAGGCACACTCGATTTGATCGAACGCCTGGGAGAAGTGGGCTATGCTCACGTGAAGCTCAACACAGACGCAACCATTATAGTCGAAGTGCGCGGCGAACCACCTGTGACCAAAGACGGTAAGATTGGTGTGTTGCTGGACCAAAAACGTTTACATCTATTCGGAAATGATGGCCAGACGATCAATTATTAATCTCAAGCTTTAACTGGCCCATCAACCGTAAAATGTTTTGGAAAAAAACCTGTGGCACAGGAAAATAG
>JANYGE010000157.1 GCA_025362535.1 Hyphomicrobiales bacterium | reverse complement strand
TGTTTATGACATGGAGGATTTGGCGCTTCGCACCAAGGCCATGGCAGAATTTGTGGCGGCACATAAGCTCCGCACCACAGCGACGCGCGTGAGTGGACTTGGATATTCTAACGGCGCGAATATTTTGGCATCAGTGATGTTCAAAGCACCAACGCTGTTTGATGATGCCGTGCTGATGCATCCGCTCATTCCATGGGTGCCAGCAGATCAATCAGGCTTGGTGGGCAAACGCGTGTTGATCACGGCTGGCAAGCGTGATCCGATTTGCCCAGCAGCTCTCTCCGAAAGAATTGGAATATATTTTGAGCAGCAAAATGCCGAAACGAAACTGCTCTGGCATGACGGTGGCCATGAGCTTCGACAAACTGAAGTTGATGCTGCGAAACTGTTTCTGGCGTGAGTTTAGTTTTTACTGACGGGCTTTGATCGCATGCGGCGCACGGATTCTCTTTCAGCTCTGCGGCACGTGACTGGCGGCAGCCCGCGCGAAAGCAGCTCCATATCATCGAGCACCATGCGGCCCATTTGCTTGAAGGCCACATCAAGTGCGCCTGCACGGTGGGCTGAGAGAATGAAGCCCTCCAACTTACGCACCGGATGATCAGCGGCCAGGGGTTCTTGCGGATAGACATCACTGGCGGCGCGGATGTGGCCAGATTTTACAGCTTCCATCAGCGCGTCAAAATCAACCACACCAGCGCGGCTGAGCAGAACAAAACTGGTGCCTTTTTTCATTTTGGCAAATTCGGTTGCGCCTAAAAATCCGCCATTGTCGGAGGTGACAGAAGCCACCACGAAAATCACATCACTCTTGGTTAGCACCTCATCAAGACTGGTGGGATGAACACCTTGATCCTCAAGAAGAGCATTGGGAAGCCATGGATCAAAAACCCGAATGTTGGCTCTGAACCCGGCCAGCAAACGGTTTAAGGCGCGGCCCAAATCGCCAAAGCCGATAAATCCGATATTGCCGCCAGATATGAGGCGGGCTTCAGCATTGCCATCGCCACCCCACAGCTCTTTGCCGTGGCGAAAGGCGCGGTCAGCACCCACAATGTTGCGCTCTAAACTGAGCGCCAGCCCCAAGCCAATCTCGGCCACTGGTGCTGCGAATACGCGGCCCGTGGTGAGCACATGGATGCCATGGGCGAAACAGTAGTCATAATCCATATTATCGAGAAAATTGGATTCAACATTGAATATGGCTTTGAGCTTTTTGGCTTTTTGCAAAAGTGCAGTGGATAAATCCGGCTGACCCATAATGAAGGTCGCTTCAGCAATATTATCTTCGACGGTTGCGACAACCGTGGGACCTAGGCCTTCAACAAGCTCATAGTGACTGCGCAGAAGTTTTTCATCCGATTTTGTAAAAATGAGATCAATTGACCGCGGCTCAGGAACTGAGATGACCAAGGGGCGCGTCGGAGACATAAGCTAAACCTCGTCTAAAAAACCAAAACCGCACTCTCTTGTGAAGAATGCGGTTACGTCAACCCGGCGCGCCGCCGGTACATACGTGGTCGGCGCTTTTAGGTTAGTTCGTTAAAGCTTAAACAGCCTGGAGGCTGTCAGCAGATGATTTGCCGGTGCGCTTGTCAGCGACGATTTCGTAACCAATCTTCTGGCCTTCATTGAGGCCACGGAGACCCGCACGTTCAACAGCGCTGATATGGACGAATACATCTGGTCCGCCGGCATCTGGCTGAATGAAACCAAAGCCTTTTTGCGCGTTAAACCACTTTACGGTGCCTTTTTGCATAACTTAACTTATCCTTGTTAGATCTATAATGAATTGGCACGCGCACAACATTGTGCTTTGTACCACTCGAATGAAGGATAAGGGGTGAATGGCCTAGGCGCTTTTATACAAAAGTGCAGTACCGCGCCGATCGGCCTAAATTCGATGGAGGGTACATATACCTTCTGAACCCAAATTACAAGCATTTCTGTGCCAAATGCGAAAAAACTTGACTCGGGCTGGTCTTGCCTATGCTAAAGGGCTTTATCATGGGGTCGAATCCGCGTAATTTATGCCCATATTAAAGTTTTGAGGAATTCTCGGTTGACCGTATCAGCAAAATCTTGGGCCGCAAAGTTAAGGCCCTACCGCCAAGGCAATGATCGGCGATCGTGGTTTGAACTGGCAGTTACGAGTGTGGCTTTCCTTGCCAGTTGGGCTTTGGTTTATAATCTTTATTTTGTCAGTCTGTGGCTTATGCTGCTGGCTGTCTTGCCTGCGGCAGGCTTCCTGGTGCGCATGTTCATGTTGCAGCATGATTGCGGGCATAATTCGCTGTTCCAATCGCGCCTGTTAAATGATTGGGTTGGGCGCGCCATCGGCCTTTTTACGTTGACGCCTTATGATTATTGGCGCCATGCTCACGCCATGCACCATGCGGGCTCCGGCAATCTGGATCGGCGCGGCGTTGGTGATATCAACACGTTGACGGTGGCTGAATATACGAAATTGTCGTTTTGGGGTCGGGTTGGCTACCGGATTTATCGCAATCCTTTGGTGTTGTTTGTGGTTGGTCCGATTTATATTTTCATGATCCAGCAAAGATTGCCGTTTGACAGTTTCAAGCAGGGACGCTCATCTTGGCTCAGCGTGCTTGGCACCAATTTTGGGCTTTTGGTTCTGGCGGTGATTGCCGCCTATTTCTTGGGGGTGCTGCCATTTTTTGTGGTGCATTTGCCGATTGTATTTTTGGGTGCGGCTTCGGGTGTGTGGTTATTCTACGTGCAGCACCAATTTGATGAGACCCACTGGAAACGCAATGCAGACTGGGATCATGAGACGGCGGCCCTGCATGGCAGTTCCTATTATGATCTGCCCCAGCCGCTCAAGTGGTTTTCTGGCAATATCGGCATCCACCATTTGCACCATCTGTCGAGCCGCATTCCATTTTATCGCTTGCCGGAAGTTTTGCGGGATTATCCGGAACTCGCCGATGTGGGCCACCTCACCATCTGGCAGAGCCTGAGTTGCATCAAATTGGTGTTGTGGGATGAAGCGACCGAGAAATTGGTGTCGTTCCGCCAAGCACGGTTGGCCCGACCGCTGCGCTTGGCAGCGGCCGAATAATTTTCATTCTGAACGCGAAATTGATTTAATCGCCCCGCGTGGGTTGCCACTCATTTCGGCGATTTTGCGGTCTTGCGTCATGATGATAGTTTTTGCTGATGCATCATCATTTTCATGCGGGTCCAAGTCTGCGGCAGCGACACGGCGGCGTGAGGATTTTGTACCATCTTCATAGACCACATCAAACAGCACGGTGCTGTCATCGACTTTTTGTTTCTTTTTTGCCATGGCACTTAGTCCTTGTTTGCGTCAGGCGTTTCGCCTGCTGGTTGGGCAGCGGTCTCATCAGAAGCCTTGCGGTTCTGTGATTTTTCATCGCGCTTGTTTTGTTTTTCGATAGCCTTGCGTTGCTTGTCGCGGGCTCGGTTATTGCGTTCTTGATTGTAATTTGGCGGGAATGCCATGGGTTTGCTCCCCCTGTTGTGGGCTTTGCCTAGCAGCTCTGGGTTCAATTACCAAGCAATGAAGTTAAATATCGCTATTTCCCCAATTGTGGCGCAGAGAGGGGAGAATTGGGTTTAACGAGAGGCGAAGTGAATTATGAAACGTGACCAAGCCCACGGACTAGACCATCGCCCCAGCAATGGCGAAGCTTTGAAAAATCAGCGCATGGCGCAAGAGCAAGCTAAAAAAGATGCTGGCATTTGGGGTGAAATGTCGGTTGGTATTGTTGAAAAAAATGATGCTGCCTTCGTGCATATCTGGAAAGGGGTTTCCGAAAATTCGGTGCACCGCCTTGCCGCTAAACGCCCGAAAGAAACTTCGAAGGCCGAACATGAAGCGCTTTGCCTGTGGTTAAAGGCTGGCGGCTATGATGGCTTCAAGCACAAGATTTCAGCGTGGAATGTGAATGCGGAAGAAGCAGCCTCAGTGAAAAAGCGCGTGCTGGCCGAGCTTACTGAAGCCGGTATGCGGGTGGTCAATCCGGCTGCCTAAAAGCTTCTGGCTTTCTATGTCGCCTCTCATCGCTGAGGTTGTTTCATAAAATAACTCTGACACAAAATGCAATGAAATGCATTGTCGTGAACGGCTGCTGCTGTGGCGAAATTGAAATTCTGTATGACGGGGAAATAGTCTAAGGCTCGATTATTATTCAATCGAAACTGGACAAATTTTTGATTTTGTGTAGTTTCCCTTCAAGAAAAATTCTATCACCTGAGGAAATCTGGAAATGACCGTTAAAAGCGATATTGAAATTGCCCGCGAAGCCAAAATGAAGCCAATTATGGCGATTGGTGCGGGTCTGGGCATTCCAGAGAAAGACCTCATTCCCTATGGCCACACCAAGGCCAAGGTGCATCTGGATTATATCGACAGCTTGAAATCTAAGAAAGATGGCAAGCTCATTCTGGTGACGGCGATTAACCCCACACCAGCGGGTGAAGGCAAGACTACGACCACCGTAGGTTTGGGTGACGGCCTCAACCGCATTGGCAAAAAAGCCATTGTGGCGCTGCGTGAGCCTTCACTTGGCCCGTGCTTTGGCATGAAGGGTGGCGCGGCTGGCGGTGGCTATGCGCAGATCGTTCCGATGGAAGATATCAACCTGCATTTCACGGGTGATTTTCACGCCATTACTTCTGCCCATAATTTGCTCTCAGCGATGATCGACAATCATATTTATTGGGGCAATGAGCTTCAAATTGATACGCGCCGCGTAGCGTGGCGTCGCGTGATGGATATGAATGATCGGGCTTTGCGCGAAATCATTTGTTCGCTCGGTGGTGTGGCCAATGGTTATCCGCGCGAAGCTGGCTTTGATATTACAGTGGCTTCTGAAATCATGGCGATCCTTTGCCTGTCAACGTCAATCGCTGATCTTGAACGCCGCATTGGCCAGATTGTTGTGGCCTATAAGAAGGACAAAACTCCGGTTCTGGCCAAGGATCTCAAAGCGCCAGGCGCTATGGTGGTTCTGCTCAAAGATGCGTTGATGCCAAACTTGGTGCAGACGCTCGAAAACAATCCAGCCTTCGTGCATGGCGGCCCCTTCGCCAATATCGCCCATGGTTGCAACTCAGTGATGGCCACCAAGACGGCTTTGAAACTGGCGGATTATGTGGTCACTGAAGCAGGCTTCGGGGCTGATTTGGGCGCTGAAAAATTCTTTGATATTAAGTGCCGTAAAGCAGGTCTCACACCGGCTGCCACAGTGATCGTTGCCACGGTTCGCGCCTTGAAGATGCATGGTGGTGCAGCGAAGGATGAATTGAAGACTGAGAATGTTGCCGTGCTCAAGAAGGGCCTTGCCAACTTGGGCCGCCATATTGAGAACGTGAAGAAATTCGGTGTGCCGATTGCGGTTGCCGTCAACCACTTCATCTCAGATACTGATGCTGAAATTGATGCGGTAAAAGACTATTGCAAAACCCATGGCGTGCAGGCCTTCAAGTGCCTGCATTGGGCCAAGGGCGGCGAAGGCATTGAAGAATTATCAAAGCATGTGGCTGAATTGGCTGACAAGGGCGCGGCCCAATTCAAGCCGATTTACAATGATGATATTCCATTGTTCGAAAAAATCTCGACCATTGCCAAGGAAATCTATCGCGCTGATGAAGTGATCGCCGATAAATCAGTGCGCGATCAGTTGAAGGCTTATGAAGCCGCAGGTTACGGCAAGTTCCCGATCTGCATGGCCAAGACGCAATATTCCTTCACCACTGATCCTAACATGAAGGGTGCCCCCATCAATCACACCATTCCGGTGCGCGAAGTGCGCTTGTCGGCAGGGGCGGAATTCATCGTGGTTGTGTGTGGTGACATCATGACCATGCCAGGCCTGCCCAAAGTGCCATCAGCCGAAGTGATCGGGCTTGATGCAGCCGGGCAAATTCAAGGGTTGTTCTAATATCAAACGTCCCTCGTCCTTCGAGGCCGCGAAGATGCGGCACCTCAGGATGAGGGACTTATTTCACTCCTCATGCTGAGGTGCATTGCGTAGCAATGCCTCGAAGCATGCGTAACGAGCTCGGAGATTACCATGGCCAAACTTATTGACGGAAAAGCCTATGCGGAAGCTTTGCGCGGGCGCATTGCGGTTGCGGTGGCAAAACTGAAAGCCGAGCATAATTTAGTTCCGGGCCTTGCCGTGGTTCTCGTCGGTGAAGACCCAGCTTCGAAAGTTTATGTGGCCAATAAGGCCAAGCAAACTGTCGAAGTGGGGATGAATTCGTGGGAGTATAAAATGCCTGCGGATACGTCAGAGGCTGATTTGCTCGCCATGGTGCAAAAGCTCAACGCTGATTCATCCGTACACGGAATATTGGTGCAGATGCCGGTTCCAAAACACATCGACTCGGCCAAGGTTCTCAACACCATTGATCCTGCCAAGGATGTTGACGGCTTTCACGTGGTCAATGTGGGGCGGCTTTCAACGGGGCAGGAGGCGCTCACCGCCTGCACGCCGGTTGGCTGCGTGATGCTGGCCAAGGACACACTGGGTGATCTTTCCGGCCTTAACGCCGTGGTCATCGGCCGTTCAAACATTGTGGGCAAACCTGTGGCGCAATTATTGCTGGCCGAAAATTGCACAGTGACAATTGCCCATTCGCGCTCAAAAGATTTGCCCGCAGTCGTGCGCGGCGCAGACCTCGTCATCGCCGCCGTGGGCCGCGCTGAAATGGTGAAGGGTGACTGGATAAAACCGGGTGCCTGCGTGATCGACGTGGGCATTAACCGCATTGAGCGCGACGGCAAAAACAAACTGGTGGGTGATTGCGATTTTGCATCGTGTGCTGCGGTGGCAGGCAGCATTACGCCCGTGCCCGGCGGCGTGGGGCCAATGACGAT
>JANYGE010000149.1 GCA_025362535.1 Hyphomicrobiales bacterium | reverse complement strand
GAGTGTCTCGGCCTTCACGCCACCGGCTCCACATAAATGCGAATTTTGCCGCCACAGGCCAGGCCCACACGCCACGCCGTTTCATCGGCCACGCCGAATTGCAAGGTTTTGGGCGCTCCAGAGGAAATTGCATCAAGCGCCTCAGTGATCACTTCCCCTTCAACACATCCGCCGGAAACCGCCCCCATAAAATTGCCTTCCGCATCAACCACCAATTGGCTGCCCACCGGCTGTGGTGCCGAGCCCCACGTTTCGATAACGGTGGCCAAGGCCAATTTACGTCCCTCGCCCAGCCATTTTGATGCGGTTTCTAAAACTGTGTGGTCCATCAGACCTTCTCCATCCATTTTTTAGGATCATGCGCATCTCGCCGTGGTGATGCAAGAGTGGCGGCCAAATCACTCAGGCTATCCAAACTATGCACCGGACGAAACTCATCCACAAATGGCATCATAGCACGAATGCCGCCCGCCTTGGCTTCAAAACCATCAAAACGCAAAAGCGGGTTCAACCACACAATGCGTTTGGCGGATCGGCGCAGCCGTTGCATTTCATCACGCAGCACTGAAACATCTTCACGGTCCAAACCATCCGTCATCAGCAACACGTGAGCCCCCGAAGCCAGAACCCGCCTGCCCCACTTAAAATTGAACTCATGCAAGGCCGTGCCAATGCGGGTGCCGCCCGACCAATCCTGCACATGGCTTGATACGCGGGCCACAGCCTCATCCACATCGCGCCGCTGCAAATCCCGCGTCACATTGGTAAGCCTTGTGCCAAACAGAAACACCGTCACCCGTGCCCGGTCATTCGATAGTGCATGCAGGAAATGCAAAAATATCCGGCTATAGTTTGAGCAAGACCCAGAAATATCACATAGCACCACCAGCGGCGGCTCACGCCAACGCCGTTCTTTGCGGTGTAGCGCCAGCCCCCCTCTCAAGCTTTCTCGAAGGCTGCGGCGCATATCGATGCGAGCCCCAGCTCCGGAAGGCTGAAACCGCCGGGTTGGAACTTCAATCCGGTGCATCCGCAATTTGGCAATGGCGGCTTTGGCATGGCCCTGCTCTGCCACACTCATCTGCTCGAAATCCTTGGCGCGCAACACTTCATCCATGGAGGCCGTAAACGTTGCATCAACTTCAAGCACATCATTTTTTTGCGCTGGCAGCGTTTTCATATGCGCCTTATCAAACATGGCTTCGGCCAGGCGCTTGAAGCCAGCCTGCTTTGGCTTGGCATCCGCTTTGCGCGCAATTTGATGATACATGAGCTGCATCAGTTGTTCGAGCATTTTGGGCTTTTTCCAAAACACCTGAAACGCTTGCGCAAAAATTTCCCTTTGTTCACGCCGCTTCACGAATATGGCATGCAGCGTCCAATAGAAATCCTCACGCTCACGCAAAGTTCCAGCTTGAGCCGCATCTATCGCATCCAAAACAGCGCTTGGCCCCACCGGCAATCCAGCGTCACGCAACACCCGCGCAAAATGCATGATATTCGTGGCAAGCTTACCGGAGGGTGCGGAGTTCATCGCGCACCTGATCGAGAATGCGTTTAGCACCACTGCCTTCCATGCGGGCAATATCATCTTGATATTTGAGCAGCACACCCAGCGTGTCATTCACAACTTGTGGATCAAGCGATATGCAATCCAACTCATGCAAAGCCGAAACCCAATCAAGAGTTTCGGCAACACCAGGCACTTTGTAAATATCTCCGCCACGCAAAGCCTGCACGAAAGCCACAACTTCCTTGGACAGCGCCTCAGAAGCATTCGGGCGTTTGGCTTTGATGATCGCAAGCTCACGGGTCGCATCAGGGTAGCCCACCCAATGATAGAGGCAACGCCGCTTCAAAGCATCATGCACTTCGCGTGTTCGATTGGAGGTGATGATCACGATGGGCGGCGTTTCCGCTTTAATCGTGCCGAGTTCAGGAATGGTGATTTGAAAATCTGAAAGCACTTCGAGCAGATAGGCTTCGAAAGCTTCATCGGTGCGGTCCAACTCATCAATCAATAAAATCGGCGCTTGCCCATTCTCGCTTTGCAACGCCTGCAAGAGCGGACGCCTAATCATAAATTTTTCAGCGAAGATTGAAGACGAAAGCTCATCACGATTGACCTCGCCAACCGCTTCCGCCAATCTGATCTCAATCATCTGTGCCGCATAGTTCCATTCATAAACGGCCGATGCAACATCAAGCCCCTCATAGCATTGCAACCGGATGAGTTTGCGGCCCAGCGCTTGGGCGAGAACTTTCGCAATTTCCGTTTTACCAACGCCAGCTTCCCCTTCCAGAAAAAGCGGCCGCCCCATTTTGAGGGCGAGGAACACAACAGTCGCAAGATCACGACCTGCGACATAACCGGAAGATGCGAGGAGTTCAGCGGTTGCATCGATAGAGGTGGGGAGGTTCAAAGTTTACAAACTCACTTAAATTTTCTCTCTCCCCTTTGTGGGGAGAGTTGCACAATTCACGACTCGTTATCACCAGCCCTTCGAGGCCCACTGCGTGAACTCCTCAGGGTGAGGGACCTTATTAACTCCCTCAGGGTGAGGTGCTCGCAGCGAAGCGAAGAGCCTCGAAGCATAAGCTCCAAATGAATTATGCAACGGTTCCCTTACGGAAGGGAAATTGTTTTTATATCACTTCGCAGCAGCAACCGCCCGGCCCGCCAAGACGCTGATCAAGTTGGCACGATATGCAGCTGTGGCATGCATATCGGTCATCAGGCTCTTGCTGGCAATTTTAACCGACGTGGCAGATTTAGCTGAAAAATCCTTACTCAAAGCCGCTTCAATGTCGGTTGCACGAAACGCCGTTGCGGCAGCTCCCGTCACGCCGACGCGCACTTTGCCCTTTGCATCTTGCGAGACAAACACCCCCGTCAAAGCATAACGCGATGCCGGGTTCGGGAACTTCTGATGCGCTGATTTCTTCGGGATCGGAAAATGCACCGCTGTAATGATTTCACCATCCTTCAAAGCCGTTGCGAACATGCCCGTGAAGAATTTATCAGCTTCAATCTTGCGCTTGTTGGTTTCAATTGTAGCCCCCAAGCCCAAGCAGGCTGATGGATAATCAGCTGCAGGATCGGCATTGGCAACCGAGCCACCAATCGTGCCTTTGTGGCGCACATGAACGCCGCCAATCTTGCCAGCCATTTCAGCCAGAGCTGGAATAGCTTTCTTGATTTCTTTCGAGGTTGCCACTTCCATGTGGGTGGTGCCCGCCTTGATCGATACAGACGTCTTCGACACTTTGATCCCTGAGAAATTCTTGATCGCGGTGAGATCAATAATATCTGTGGGGGCAGCAAGACCCTGCTTCATGGTGGGCAGCAGCGTGTGGCCGCCTGCCATATATTTTGCATCCTTGCCTTTTTTCATTAGGGCAGCCGCAGCTGTTGTGGTGGCTGGGCGATGATAATTGAAGTTTTCCATTTTTTCTCTCCCTAGCCTTACTCAGCTGCTTTTTTGTTTGCTTGCATAGCCGTCCACACTGTCAAAGGTGTGGCTGGCATTGCGATTTCACGAACACCAATGGCATTGGTGATGGCGTTAATAACTGCAGGTGGAGCTGCAATTGCGCCAGCCTCACCACAGCCTTTCATGCCCATCGGATTGGTGGGGCATGGAGTGCAGGTGAAGCCCAATCTGAAGTTTTCAATAGAGGGCATATTGGCCGCCCGTGGCATGTTGTAATCCATGAATGATCCAGTCAAAAGCTGGCCTGAATCCTCATCATAGACTGCACCTTCAAGCAGAGCCTGACCAATGCCTTGCGCCACACCGCCTTGCACCTGGCCTTCAACAATCATTGGATTGATGAGATTGCCGAAATCATCCACAGCGGTGTAATCCACAATCTTGGTGAGACCAGTATCCACATCAACTTCAACTTCGCAAATGTGAACACCAGCTGGGAATACGAAATTGGCCGGATCATGGAAGGCGGTTTCTTTCAGTCCAATTTCAATCTCTGAAGAGTTGAACTTATGGCCGAGATAGGCCTGCAACGCCACTTCGCCAAAGGCCATTTTCTTGTCAGTGCCTTTAACCGTGAATGTGCCGTTCTTGAACTCCACATCATCTACTGAAGATTCCATTACAGCAGCTGCCACTCTTTTGGCCTTGGCTTCGATTTTATCCAAGGCTTTCGAAATGGCATGCATGCCAACTGCTCCTGAGCGTGAGCCATAAGTGCCCATGCCCATTTGCACTTTATCGGTGTCACCATGAACGATGGAGACTGAGTTAATATCCACGCCAAGCTTTTCAACGACAAGCTGAGCGAAGGTTGTTTCGTGGCCTTGGCCATGGCTGTGTGAACCAGTGAGTATTTCCACAGTGCCAATGGGGTTCACCCGAACTTCAGCTGATTCCCACAAGCCAACACCAGCGCCCAAAGAACCAACAGCCGCTGATGGCGCAATGCCACAGGCCTCAATATAGGCTGAGAAGCCCACGCCACGCAGCTTGCCATTCTTGGCTGATTCCGCTTTGCGCTTGGCGAAGTTCTTATAATCCGACATCTCCAAAGCCTTATCGAGAGCCGCACCATAATCGCCTGCGTCATAGCACATGATCACCGGGGTTTGATGCGGGAAGCTTTTTACAAAGCTACGGCGGCGGAATTCTGCCGGATCTTGCTTCAGCTCGCGTGCTGCAGTTTCAACCAAACGTTCAACCACATAAGTGGCCTCTGGTCGCCCAGCGCCACGATAAGCATCAACGGGTGCGGTGTTGGTATAAACCGCATCAACCTCAACATAGATATTCGGGATGTCATATTGGCCAGACATCAGCGTTCCATAAAGATAGGTTGGAACCGCTGCCGAGAAGGTTGAAAGATAAGCCCCCAACGCAGCAATGGTGTGAACCCGCATGCCAGTGATTTTGCCGGAGGCATCCATGGCCAATTCAGCTTTGGTCACATGGTCACGACCATGCGCATCAGCAAGGAAAGCTTCCGAGCGATCACCCGTCCACTTAATCGGGCGGCCGCCAATATGCTTGGATGCCCAAACGCACACTACTTCTTCGGCATAAATAAAGATTTTTGATCCAAAGCCACCGCCCACATCTGGCGCGATCACGCGCAGCTTATGTTCGGGGGCAAGGCCATGAAACGCCGAAATCACCAAGCGGGCCACATGCGGATTTTGGCTGGTGGTATAAAGCGTGTAGCTTTCGGTGCCCGTATCATAAGACCCAATCGCAGCGCGCGGCTCCATGGCATTCGGAATCAGGCGATTGTTGATTATGTCCAACTTGGTTACATGAGCGGCATTCTTAAAGGCAGCATTGGTGGCCTCTTCATTGCCCAGCGACCAATTGAATACACGGTTGTCAGAAGCAACTTCATGCACCTGCACTTTAGATTTCATCGCTTTGGCGGCATCCACTACATGCGGCAGAACACCATAGGAAACCACGATAGCTTGCGCCGCAGTGCGCGCCTGCTCTTTGGTTTCAGCAATAACCACAGCCACATGGTCGCCCACATAGCGCACTTTACCTTGCGCCAGCACGGGATGAGGGCCAGCCTTCATGCCGCTGCCATCTTTCGAGGTAATGCCCCAACCACAAATCAAGCCGCCAAGTTTATCGTTGGCCACATCTTCGCCGACGAAAATGCCAACCACGCCCGGCATCTTTTTCGCCTTGGCTGTATTGATCGATTTGATGGTGGCATGGGCATGGGGCGAGCGGAGGAAATAAGCGTAGGTTTGATCTTTCAGATTGATGTCGTCAGTATAATTGCCTTTGCCTGTGATGAAGCGAAGGTCTTCTTTGCGGCGTACTGAGGCGCCAACGCCTGTTTTTGTATCGGCCATAATTTCTGCCTCCCTTACATATTCGCTGCGCCGGCCTGCACGGCCTTGACGATATTATGATAACCGGTGCACCGGCAGATATTTCCTGAAAGCTCGCGGCGGATCACCTCTTCCGAGACATTCTTGCCATTGCGCTTCACAATATCGATAGCCGACATAATCATGCCGGGTGTACAGAAGCCGCATTGCAAACCATGATGCTCTTTAAATGCAGCTTGCATTGGATGAAGCTCAATGCCTTTGGCCAGCCCTTCAACGGTTGTTACAGTTGCACCTTCGCAAGCCACAGCCAGAGTGGTGCAGGATTTAATCGCCTTGCCATCCACATGCACAACACAAGCGCCGCATTGGCTGGTGTCACAGCCCACATGGGTGCCAGTGAGACCTTGATGCTCACGAATAAATTCAACCAACAACGTGCGCGGCTCAACTTCGCCACTCACCGCCTTGCCGTTGATCTTCATTTTAACAACTGACATTGGATCCTCCCGATTTGTATTTTTTTGCTTGGGTGCATTCTCATCACTGAGTTGTGACTTCGTCAAGTGCAACCATGCGCTCTAAAGTGAATAAGCGGCAACAATTCGTTGCTGCAATGCACCAAATCCAAACTGAAAACTCCACCGTAAAGATTTTAGTATTCAGGAGAGTCGCCATGTTAAAATTCTTTGCAATTACATTCAGTCTCTTTGCCATGCTCAGCTTAGCAAGAGCCGATGATCTGCCCAGTCTTGATAGATCCGCCATCCAGCAAACTATCACGGGTCAGCTTGAGGCCTTCAAAGCTGATGATGGCGCGCTGGCCTATTCCTTCGCCGCCCCCATCGTTACTAAAATTTTTCCGACAGTTGATGTTTTCATGGCCATGGTGAAGCGCGGCTATCAAGCTGTCTACACCAACAGCAAATATAGGTTCGGCCCAATCATCACCGACACACTGGGTCGCCCCGCTCAACATGTGACAATCACCGCCGCAGACGGCAAACGCTACGAAGCGGTTTACGCGATGGAAAAGCAAGCCGATGGCAGCTGGAAGATTGCAGGCGTGCAGATGGTGGAGATTCCAGGCCTGGATGCTTAGTGGGTGATTATGATTGACCGAACCACACACCACCAGTCATCCCCGCGCAGGCGGAGATCCAACTTTAAACACATTCAATTACGGCCAAGTTGGATTCCCGCCTGCGCGGGAATGACGGTTTAGGGGTGAGTGACCTTAACTCACCGTCCGATACATTAGGACTATAAATTAACTGCTCTATTTATTCTGAACTGTTCGCAGCAATGTGTTGATGTCCTCAGCATGGACAGGTTTGCTGAAGTGATAGCCCTGCATTTCATCACAATTGTTGTCGCGCAAAAATGCTGCTTGGTCTTCGGTTTCAACACCTTCCGCGATGACCCGGAGATTTAGTTTTTGCCCCAATGAAATCACAGCGCTGGCAACAGCTTTGTCGCTTTCATTGCTGGGCAGATTGTTGATAAACGACTTATCAATCTTCAACCTTGCAACCGGAAAGGTTTTCAATGCGCTAAGACTGGAATACCCCGTCCCAAAGTCATCAATTGATATTTGAACCCCCAAGCGTTCCAATTCTTCCATTGTCGCAACGGCCTGTTCGACATTCTGCATAATGAGGCTTTCGGTGATCTCGAGTTCGAGATATTTTGCCTCGAGCCCAGTTTCCTTCAATGCGTGGATGACACGGTCGATCAAGTTCTTTTCCTTAAATTGCCGGGCCGAGACATTCACGCAAACATTTATGTGGGCCAGACCAGCATCCTGCCAAATCTTGTTCTGCCGACAGGCTTCATGCAACACCCAATCACCAATAGGGACGATCAATCCAGTTTCCTCAGCAATTGAGATAAAATTAAGTGGCGCTATCATTCCATCGGTGGGATGCATCCAACGTATTAAAGCCTCGACCGCGAAAATCTTCCCCGTTCGCAGGTCAACTTGCGGCTGGTACAAAAGGACAAATTCAGAACGGGCCACTGCATTTCGCAATTCCTCATGCAGCTTGAATTTTTCGTGAACCTTGACATTCATCTCGGACGTATAGAATTGGAAGTTATCGCGGCCAATTTCCTTGGCCCGGTACATTGCGGCATCGGCATTGGCCAATAGCGTGTCGGCATCAGTGCCATCATTGGGATAGTTTGCAATTCCAATGCTGCTCGTCACCTTCAGATCATGCCCTTCAAGATGGACAGTCTCAGCAATTGCCGTTCTGATTTTTTGCAAGGTCTCCGAGATAATATCCACGTTCTTTGGTTGATCGAGAAGCAAGATAATAAATTCGTCACCGCCAAGGCGGACCACCGTATCGGTTGATCTCACACAACTGCTCATCCGGCGCGCGACAGTTTTTAAAAGCTCATCACCAGCATTATGACCCAAGCTGTCATTGACCATTTTGAAATTATCTAAGTCGATGAAAACAACCGTTACCCAGTTGTCATAGCGCTTGGCATAGAGCACTGCTTGCGAAAGGCGGTCCTTCAGCAAAGTGCGGTTGGGAAGTCCGGTCAACGCATCATGATTGGCCATAAATTGAATGCGATCTGCCGCTTGCTTGCGTTCGATGGCTATTCCGGCGATGCGCGTGGAGACATCTATGAGATTGGTATCCCCCGCAGTCGGTTCACGGACTGTGCTTGAATACATCGCAAACGTACCAAGGACTTCACGTTGGTGCGACATGATTGGCGTTGACCAGCACGAGCGAAAACCATGTGTTGCGGCCAGATCGCGATAATTCGCCCAGAGCGGATCTTGCGCAATATCTTTTACGATAACGGTTTCGCGGCGATAGACAGCTGTGCCACAGGATCCAACATCGGGTCCGATGCCGACGCCATCAATGGCTTTTATATAATCCGGCGGCAGGTTCGGCGCTGCGCCATGCTCGAGGTGAACACCATCAGGTGCCAGTAACAGTATGGAACAGAATATTCCAGTCAGTTGGGATTCGACGAGGCGCACGAGATGATCAAGCACCTCGTCCAGTGGCGCGTTCATTGCTATCATCTCAAGGATATGAGCTTGACCATCGCGCAAAATATCGGCTTTTTTGCGCTCGGTAATGTTGTGAGCAATGCCAACGAGACCAAAGATCTCATTCTTTTCATTGCGCAAGGGTACTTTTGTTGATGAGAGCCATTTCTCAGCTCCAGCTGCATCAAGGACAAGTTCTTCCTTGTCGATCATGGGTTGCCCGCTCTGCAGAATGCCCATCTCAATCGCGCGAAAATTTTGTGCCCGTTCAGGC
>JANYGE010000124.1 GCA_025362535.1 Hyphomicrobiales bacterium | reverse complement strand
CGAGCTATCAAGGCAAACTACCATTGCCAGAAGTGGCAAAAATTTTAGCCCGCGCCGCTGGCCATTGGGGAACTGGCGCGGAATATCTTTACAATACAGTAAATCACTTGCAGCAGCTTGGTATTCACGATGAGAACTTGTGGGAATTACAAAAACTGGTTGCAGCAGAGATTCTCGCGTTAGCCTAAGATGTCTCAGCTTTCTTCGCCATGTTGCGGTAAACCCGCCTGATTGGCCGAGTGGTTTGAAGGCTTGCGCACCAACTTGGCTGCTTCCGCAACCAACGGATCAAGGTCTTTCCCGCCTGTCCCCAGATATTCAAAGAACTTGGCGCGCATCCGCGGCTCCCAAAAATTGTTGATATGTGCGGCAATTTCCTTTTTGCCGTCTTCTGCGCCGTAGGACTTGAAAAAGCCCGCAATTTGATTGGCCATGCGCACCATGTCGCGGGTTTCCATTTTACTCTCCGTCAAAAATCATAACGCCCGCTTTGGAAAGCGCAGCAAGGTGAAGGCCAGCTTGTTTGGCCAGTTTCAAGGCAAGGGCGGTGGGGGCGGAAACGGTGGCCAAAGCGCCAATTCCAACCGCAGCGCATTTCTGCACCAACTCAAAACTACAGCGCGAGGACATGAGAACGAAACCATCGGGCATCATTCCGCTGCGCGCCATGGCGCCAATCAATTTATCCAATGCATTGTGGCGGCCCACATCTTCACGCGCCAGTAAAATTGCTCCGTCCACGGAACAAAATGCAGCGGCGTGAACGGTGCGGTTTAATTCATTCATCGGTTGATGCGCGGGCAGGGCATCGAATGCAATAGCGACCGCCGTAGCGTCGAGTGCTGGGGCATGCAGTTTTCCATCCGGCATGCGAATGGCGTCAGACATTTCTGCAATACCGCAAAGCCCACACCCCACACGGCCCTCGATCGAACGTGAAATCATCCGTTCACGGATTAAATTAGGTTCTGAGATGGCAAGATCAATCGAAAAGCCTTCGCCTGATGGCAGCACCAGAACATTGCTGATATGCAAAGCATGAGCAACCAAGCCTTCTGACAAAGCAAACCCAACAGCAAAATCTTCCAGATCCGCCGGAGTGGCCATCATCACGGCATAGGAAACGGAATTGATCAGCAGGGCGACGGGAACTTCTTCGGGAAGGAACCAAGTGGTTGGGGTGTTGTCTATTGAACCTTTACTCGGAACACTACAAAATTCGTCATTCCCGCGAAGGTGGGAATCCAACTTTGCTGTTGGATCATGTGCAACCAAGTTGGATTCCCGCCTTGGCGGGAGTGACGGGTTGGTGTTGTGTTCCGTAGTCAGAGGAGTCACTCCGCAGCAACCCGCTTGTTTTCTTCCTCGCGGACCTCCCAATCTTTCTGCCATTCGCTGGGCTGATTGGACAGCGTCACCTGCACGGCCGTCACCTTATACTCAGGACAATTGGTGGCCCAATCAGAATATTCAGTGGTGATCACATTGGCACCGGTTACCGGATGATGGAACGTGGTATAGATCACACCTTGCGGCATGCGCTCTGTAATCATCGCACGAAGCGTGGTTCCGCCGATGCGGCTGGCGAGAGACACCATGGCTCCATCTTTAATGCCGCGCATTTCGGCATCATGCGGGTGAATTTCCAAAACATCTTCGGGATGCCAATTGGAATTCTCTGTGCGCCTTGTCTGCGCGCCCACATTATACTGTGAGAGAATTCGGCCCGTGGTGAGAATGAGCGGGAATTCACGATTGGTGCGCTCAGGTGTTGCAACATATTCGGTGATCATAAAGCGGCCCTTGCCACGAACGAAGCCGCCCACATGCATGAGCGGTGTGCCATTAGGAGCCTTATCGTTGCATGGCCATTGAATTGAACCCATTTGTTCAAGCTTGGCGAAGGACACACCTTTGAAAGTGGGCGTGACCAAAGCGATCTCATCCATAATTTCAGCAGAATTATGATAAGCCATTGGATAACCCATGGCTTGCGCCAGATCGCACACGATCTGCCATTCATGCTTGCCTTGCATCGGGGCTTTCACTTGGCGGACGCGGTTGATACGGCGTTCGGCATTGGTGAAGGTGCCATCCTTTTCCAAGAATGACGTGCCCGGCAAGAACACATGGGCGAAGGCTGCGGTTTCATTGAGGAACAAATCCTGCACCACCACCATCTCCATATTTTCAAGAGCGGCAGTCACATGCTTGGTGTTCGGATCAGACTGCGCGATATCTTCACCTTGAATGAAGATGCCACGGAATGTGCCCTCAACCGCAGCACTCAACATATTCGGAATGCGAAGGCCAGGTTCATTGTCCAATTCTGTGTGCCACACTTCATTGAAGAGATTGCGCACAGTGTCATCCGAGATATGGCGATAGCCGGGGAGTTCATGCGGGAAGGAACCCATATCACAGGCCCCCTGCACATTGTTCTGACCGCGCAACGGATTAACCCCAACACCATCACGGCCAATATTGCCAGTGAGCATTGCAAGGTTCGCCATGCCCATCACCATGGTGGAGCCTTGGCTATGTTCGGTTAC
>JANYGE010000255.1 GCA_025362535.1 Hyphomicrobiales bacterium | reverse complement strand
TTGCATAGACCTGCCGTGTGAGTTTGCCTATCGCCTCAGCGTCATTGCGTGTAGCGCGCCGCAGCCTCAATTCTTGGCTCGTCGGACGCAGACCCAGCTTGCAGTGATCCAAGATAAACGTGGCGAGAGCAGCCACATCATCACGATCAAAAACTGGAACCGAGGCGTCGATTTCACCATTGGCAGCGACAGCCACAATAGTGGGATCATCCCCCGCTAAAATTGGATGCGACAGTTCAAGATTTCGCACTTCAATTTTATCATGGGCATCACGCTTATATCCCTCCACAATCACCAGATCACAAGGTGAAAGCTTAGACAGAATTTCATTGAGTGACGGCGGCGCGCTGCCGCGCAACTCGTTCATGATGGCAAAGCGATTTTGCGAAACAACCGCCACTTCGGTTGCTCCAGCCTTCCGGTGCCTGAAACTGTCACGGCCCTCGTGATCAATATCAAAATCATGGTGGGCATGTTTCACCGTGGAGACTTTGTAATCAAGCCCGGTGATATGGCGAACCAATTTTTCCACCAGCGTGGTTTTGCCAGAGTTTTTGAAACCACAAACACCAATGATACGCTGCGCACTCATGTGTGCTGTCGCAAATAGGTCTGCGCCATCACCAAATCCTCTGGTGTATTGATATTAAAAAACGGATCATATGGCACAGGACCCCATTCAATTTTACGCGCGCTACAATCTGAAACCCAATCCTGCATCCGCACCATACCGGCTTGTAAAAAATCATCCAGTTTTGCCAACAGCGACACTGGCCAAATGCCTGTGAGATAATGGTTCTGCCCATTCGAACATGCAATTGCTGGGCCAGCGCCCAGACGCGCGCTCAAATCCAGCGGCAAAAACGGCTCATCTGATGGCACCGTCAACACAGCATCAAAATCACACGCATATTTCAAAACGGCATGAAGCCCGACTAAGGGTGTTTGAATGGCTGTTAAAATATCAGGCACAACATCAAGCTTAAATCGCGCGGCATCGCCATTGGCATTCACGATGATATGATCAACTTGTGGCGCGAGGCGCATGCTCACATGCTCAATCAAAGTTTTCGAGCCCAATTGCAAAAACGCCTTCTCGACACCCCCCATGCGCGTGGATTTACCGCCCGCTATGATGGCCCCTAACACTTTCATGCGTGCGCATAAATCCGCTGGGGTGGAATGAACACATTTATCGCATCACCAACATTCACCGCCCCCTCACACTCAACCCAAGCCGTGAGACCGCGCTTATGGGTTGCGGCTTTAACAAAAAGCTCTGCCTTTTCAGGATATGACTTCGCAATCACCTCAGCCACCTGACGGCATGGCATATTTTCCATGTCGATCACCACTGTGGCGCCCGATGGAAATTGCAGTCGCGTTGAAGGCGGCAATAAAGTGAGATCCGGAATACCAGATGTAACGATATTGGCCCCGAGCCATGAAGCATTCATTTCTGGTAATTGCATTTGTGCTGCAACCTCCGCCATCTCTTCTGCAGAAATCAGGGTGAGCTGCCGCACATTGCGAATGACTGTGTTGCGCTTATAGGTTCGCAAAGTGCGACTGTCAGAAAGCCTGGTTTCGCCAGTATGGCAATCACCTTCGGGGCCAGAAAGCAGCAGTGAGAGCGCTTGTCGGTTTTGTTTTTCAAACCCATCATCCCGATTGGCTGCCGATAAGAGCTGTTCCACTCGACCAATAATTTTTGATTTTACCACAATCGACACGGCTATTCTCCTGCTTCTCCTTTCACTATAGATAAGCCCATGACCAATCGCCACCCGGAAACGACACTTGATCTTTCAGGCCTGCTTTGCCCGCTTCCAGTATTGAAGACGCGCAAGGTGCTGGAGGCCATGACCAGCGGTTCTGAACTTGTGGTGCTAGCGACAGACCCCATGGCCGCAATAGATATGCCACATTTTTGTAACGAGCAGGGCCACAGCCTTGTGGAGCAAAGCCAAACCGATAAGATTTTAAAATTCAGGATAAAACGCAAATGACTTATGATTTCGGCGCATTCAACAATTGGGGCCAGCTCAAAAAAGTGGCGGTGCGCTCAGCCGCTTCGGCCTTTGTCTCAGATGCCAAAATTGATGCGGAATGGAAGGATTTAAATTTTCATTCACGTCCTAATTTAAAAAATGCGCTCGCTGAATATAGTATTGTTGAAAAGCTACTGAAATCCACAGGCGCTGAAGTGATTGATCTAGGTGTTGGGGATGGCCTCACCTTGGATAGTCTCTACACCCATGATGCTTTGATAATAACGCCCAAAGGTTTGGTGCGCCCTCGCATGGGCAAGCCGCAACGCCGCAAGGAAGCCGCAGTCAATGGTGCCGTTTTGGAAAAACTTGGTTTTCCCATCGCAGGAGAAATCACTGGCGAAGGCAAAATTGAAGGTGGTGATCTCGTTTGGATTGATCGCCATACAGTGCTGGCGGGTGTGGGGTATCGCACCAATGTCGAAGGGGTGTGCCAGCTGCAAGCCATTTGCGGTCCGGATGTGGATATGATGTGGTTTGATATGCCGCATTATAAGGGCAAGTCTGATGTGTTCCATTTGATGAGCTGCCTCAGCCCACTCGATAAGGATTTGGCGGTGGTCTATCAGCCCCTCATGGCGGGTCGCCTGCTCGAATTTCTTCAGTCGCGCGGCATTAAATTTGTTGATGTGCCAGACTCAGAATTCGAAACCATGGGCTGCAATGTTTTAGCCTTAGGTCCACGCCATGCCATGATGGTGGCAGGCAACCCCATCACCGAACAGCGCATGCGCGATGTTGGCGTTAAGGTTGAAGTGATCGAAGGCTATGACATCTGTCGCAAAGGCGAAGGTGGGCCAACCTGTATGACCAGGCCTTTGGTAAGAGCTTAAAACAGCTCTTTCACTTTCGCCGTAAAACCAACCGTAACCGTTCCATCCGCATGTTCAATCAGGGGCCTGCGGATGAGAGAGGTGTGCTCCATTGCAAGCTTCACGGCTTTGGCTTCGGTCACATCGGTCTTGTCAGCTTCAGGAAGCCCACGCCATGTATAGCCCGCGCGGTTGATCAGTTTTTCCCAACCGCCAACAGCTTTCATCCATTTCACCACTTGTGTTTTTGTTGGCTTATCAACCGAGTAATCCGAAAAATCCACGCCCACTTTTTTCTCACCCAAATAAGCCAAGGCATTCTGGCAGGTGGAGCATTTTTTTAATCCATAAGCTTTTAACGTCATATCATTCACCTGTTGAGAGAAAGCGTCTTATCGGTAAAGGCATCGGCTCCACCAGAAATCTGATCGGTGAAAGCTTTGAACAAACCTTCAATTTCGGATTTTTCAATATCCTTCACAATAAACACCAGCCGCGTTTCAGCTTTACCATCTGGCCACTCTTTAAGACGCACTGGCGGATGAAACACATGCTGCACCCCATGTACGGCCAAGGGCCGCGTTGGATCATCAGAGGTTTTAATCAAGCCCTTCATGCGCAACATATTGGCTCCATGATAAGAGGCCAGCAATTCAAAAAACAATTCCAACCCTTGAGGTGAAATGGCGCGCGCATCCGAAAATGCAAACGATCTTATATGCGCATCATGACGCGATTTATCGTGGTGGTGATGCTCATGCCTATGCACCGCCTCATCAGCGAGCCAGCCCTGAACATTCACAGTTTTAGTCGTGGGATCAAACAACCCCATCGTAAATAATTTTGCCGCAGTCGCTTCGCCACGATGCGTGGTGAGAAGCCGCGCGCTGGGATTTAATTTCCGCAAGCGCCCGATAATGGCAAACATTTTTTCTTCACCAGCCAACCCGGTGAGCAGATCCAGTTTTGTCAGAACAATCCGGTCGGCAACCGCAACCTGTTTCACTGCTTCGGGATGTGCATCCAATGTGGCCCAGCCATTCACCCCATCAACAACCGTGATCACCCCTTCAAGCCGCAAGCGCTGCACCAATAAATCATCACGCATCAAAGCGTGAAGCACTGGTGCAGGATCGGCAAGGCCCGTGGTTTCAATCACAATCCGGTCAAAGGTTTTTACCGTGCCTGCGTCACGCCGCGACAGAAGATCGGCAATCGTCACAATCAAATCACCGCGAATCGTGCAGCATAGACAACCCGATGACAGCTCAACAATATTATCATCGGATTTTTCAACCAGCAGATGGTCAATGCCAATCTCACCAAACTCATTGATAATAACGCAGGCATTGGCCAGCATCTCTTCTTTGAGCATGGCGTTCAAAAGCGAGGTTTTACCGGATCCTAAAAATCCGGTGAGCACGGCAACAGGAATGGGGGAACGATCAATCATACTGACTTATAGACTTTCCCAGCATTGATTTTCTAGGCCAAATCCCAATCAAATTTGGCAATCACTGGAACATGGTCGGAAGGCTGGGTCCAATTGCGCACCGGGCGCAACACTTCAATGCTGGTGCAATGAGAGGCTAGCTCTCCGGTCGCCCAAATATGATCAAGCCTGCGCCCCTTATCTGCAACACTCCAATCTTTGGCGCGGTAACTCCACCACGTATAAAGTTTTTTGGAATGCGGCACATGATTGCGCATCACATCCACCCAGCCACCCGCTTCTTGAATGCGGGCAAATTTTTCAACTTCAATCGGTGTATGGCTGACAACCTTAACCAACTCTCGATGCGACCACACATCATGCTCCATCGGCGCAATGTTAAGATCACCCACCGCAATGGCGCCATAGCCTTTGGGGGCGGCATCTCCCTTCGACCATTCTTCCATCTCCGCTAAGAAATCTAATTTATGGCCAAATTTCTCATTGATGTCTCTATCAGGCTCATCGCCACCAGCGGGCACATAAAGATTATGTAGCAGAAATGGTTTTTCGCCTTCAAAGCGCACACTCACATGGCGGCAATCTCCCTTTTCGCAAAAATTGCGGGAATACTGCGTGTGAAACGGAATGCGTGATACGATGGCAACGCCATGATAGCC
>JANYGE010000058.1 GCA_025362535.1 Hyphomicrobiales bacterium | reverse complement strand
TTCAAGTGCGGGTTTATTACGAAGATACCGATTTTTCCGGCTATGTTTATCACGCTAATTATTTGAAATATTGCGAACGGGCGCGTTCCAGTTATTTGCGTGATGTGGGTGTGGACCAAAATGCGATGTTTGCTGAGGGCCACGCTTTTGTGGTGCGCAAGATGGAGTGCGAATTTTTACGGCCCGCGAAATTTGATGACGTGCTGGATGTGGAAACCTCATTGGTCGAATTGGCAGGTGCGCGGTTCGAACTTGCCCAAGTGGTGAAGCGCGGAGAAGAGTTGGTGTTCAGCGCAAAGGTGACAGTGGCGATTATCGGCAAGGACGGCAGGCCACAGCGGGTGCCGAAAAGTTTGAGGGCGGTTCTCGGGGCTAGCTCCCCCACTTTGTGGGGGTGAGGATTTAAAGTAACCTCTCCTTAACCAAAACCTCCTCATCACAATCCTGACGCT
Source organism: Hyphomicrobiales bacterium (assembly GCA_025362535.1). Taxonomy (GTDB): domain Bacteria; phylum Pseudomonadota; class Alphaproteobacteria; order Rhizobiales; family Aestuariivirgaceae; genus Aestuariivirga. Next base: position 3,400 of record JANYGE010000058.1, on the reverse strand, counting down.
GGGCTATAGTGGTTCCGGCGCTTTGGTGATTCGAGTTAGACTTGAATTGCCGTAGTTTTGACAGATTTTGGCTGTTGTAGGGGTCTTCTTCCATGGGGGGAGGAAGGGCTCAACAGGGGCCTCAAGGGACAGAATAGACTTATGGATCCAATTGCAGTTGCACCGGTTACGGGCGGTGGGCCACAGATTTCGTTGTGGCATTTGTTGTTTCAGGCCTCGTGGCCCGTTTTCATTGTTATGATTGGTTTGGCCCTGGCATCTGTCTGGTGTTGGGCTATTATTTTTGAAAAATTCTATGCCGTTCGGAAAATGAATGCCGCCAATGATCGGTTTGAAACGACATTTTGGTCGGGACAATCGCTCGAAGATTTATTCAACGCCATGTCTAATCGGGCCACCACGGGTCTTTCAGCGATCTTTGTTGCGGCCATGCAAGAATGGAAGCGCAGCCAAGGCTCGGCCATGCGGGCTGGCTTTGCCGGCGTGCAGAAGCGCATTGAAAAAGTGATGGATGTGGCCATTCAAAAAGAAATGGGCGGGCTGGAATCGCGTCTGCTGTTTTTGGCCACTGTTGGTTCAGCTGGGCCTTTTGTGGGCCTGTTTGGAACCGTGTGGGGCATTATGACTTCGTTCCAAGGCATTGCCAATTCGCAGAATACTAATTTGGCCGTTGTAGCCCCCGGCATTGCCGAAGCTTTGTTTGCCACGGCCATCGGTCTTGTTGCCGCCATACCAGCGACAATCTTTTACAATATGTATTCTGCCGATGCCGCGAAGATTGGCATGCGGTTGGAAAATTTTGCCGATGAATTCTCCGCGATCATTTCGCGGCAATTGGATGAGCGCGTTTAAGCATGGGTGCAGGTGGTGCCAGAGCAGGCGGATATCAACGGCGCAATTCCAGGCGCAGGTCTAACCATGGCACGATGAGCGATATTAACGTCACACCTTTGGTGGATGTTATGTTGGTTCTTCTTATTGTGTTTATGGTGGCAGCACCTTTGATGACCACAGGTGTTCCGATTGAGCTGCCGAAGACGCAAGCAACGCAACTCAATACGCCGTCCGAGCCTATTACGATTTCGGTGCAGGCTGACCGCAAGGTGTTTATCGATAAAACCGAAATTGCATTGGGCGATCTTGCGGCCAAACTTCAGGCTCTCGCCAAGAATGGCAATGAGGAGCAGCTGATGGTGCGTGGTGACACGAATGTGCCATATGGTGCGATTATGGAAGTCATGGGGGTTTTGAATGCGGCGGGCTATAGCAAGATTGGTTTAGTCACATCGCCAGCAGAAAAGGTGCCACAAGCAAACTGATGCGCAAACCGGTTGTCATTTCAGTTGGATTTCACGCCGCAATCTTGCTGGCAACGCTGGTGGTTTTGCCAGCGCCGAAACCATTTGAAGTGAAACCAGTTGAAGCAGTGCAGGTTGATATCAGCCAGATCACTGATAAGACGCAAAAGATGGCGACAGCAAAAGAGGCGGAGCCTGTTGTTGAAAAGCCTGCGCCTAAGCTGACGAAGATTGTGAAAGATGAGCCACCTGCGCCTAAGGTTGCGGATGAAGTGAAGACTGCGGTCAATGAACCCACACCTCCACCAGAACCGGAGATTAAAACGCCTGAGCCGCCAAAGCCTGAAAAGCCCAAGCCTGAAGAGCCAAAGCCACTTGATCCAGCTGCGATTACGGATCTCTTGAAAAAGACTGAGGAACCACCGCCTGAGAAAAAGCCTGAGCTTAAACCAAAAGAAACTAAAGTTGCGGAACCCAAAAAACCGGAAAAGAAAAAGCCGGAATTGAAAGTGGATGACATCGCAGCGTTTCTGAATAAGCAGAAGGGTGAGAAGACCGCGCCGCAAAAGCCATCTGACAAAACGGGTTCACCAAAACTTGCTGAGGCGGATGCACAAGGCAGTGATCAGGCGATAACCGCGACTTTGATCAATGCCCTCACCAGCAAGGTGAAGGGCTGTTTCACCGTGCCACCTGCGGCGCGTGATGCTGATATTTCGGTGCGGATTCATTTTATGTTGAATCCGGATGGTTCGGTGAATGGCCAGCCCGAAGTGGCGAGCATGAACTCTGATCCGATTTTTGATGCGACAGCGCGCGCTGCTGTTTCAGCCATTCTCGAATGCCAGAATTATGATCTGCCACCAGATCAATATGAACTCTGGAAAGACAACACATTAGACTTTAATCCAAACTTGCTGTTTGGCACATAGATGGGACTTAAAATGGGCAGATTGGTTTTTACATTTTTGATGCTGGTTGGAATTTTTGCTCCTTCAGCTTGGGCGGTTAACGGCACAGTGTCTGGTGGTCAAATTGATCCCCTGCCAATTGCCATTGCGCCTTTTATTTCGGGTGATGGTGCGGGCGAAGCTTCTGCTACGATTGCGGGTGTTATTGCCAATGATCTTTCGCGCTCTGGATATTTCAAGCCATTGCCTCCTGAGTCATTCATTGAGCAAATTGGCAGCTTTGATGCTGCCCCTCAATTTGCCAGTTGGAAGCAAGTGCAGGCTAAGGATTTGGTTATTGGCCAAGTTGTGATGCAGGGCGGCAAAATGACTGTCGCTTTCAAATTGTTTGATGTGAACACAGGGCAATTGGTAACTGGCACCAGCTTTACGGCAACCCCAAAAGTGGCGCGGCGCATTGCGCATAAAATTGCGGACCTTATTTATAAGTCGATCACTGGCTATCCTGGATACTTCGACACCCGCGTGGTTTATGTGGATGAGTCTGGACCGAAGGATCACCGTGTTAAAAAACTTGCGATTATGGACCAAGATGGATTTGGGGCGCGCACTTTAACCAATGGCAATGAGATTTTGCTCACGCCGCGCTTCTCGCCAAACTCTCAGGAAATTACTTATGCTGCGATTGGCACTGAGGCCTCGCGGGTTTATCTCTATAATATTGATACGGGTCAAAAAGAAATCGTTGGTGATTTTCCCAATATGAGTTTTGCTCCTCGGTTCTCGCCTGATGGGCAAAAGGTGATTATGAGTTTGCAAAGCGATGATGGCCGCAACTCAAATATTTTTGAAATGGATTTGCGCTCCAAGCAAATGCAGCAGCTGACCAACGAGAACTCGATCAACACAGCACCGAGCTATGCGCCCGATGGTGGTCAAATTACATTTGAGTCAGATCGTGGCGGCACCCAGCAAGCCTATGTGATGAATGCTGATGGCTCTAATCAACACCGCATCAGTTTTGGCAAGGGTCGTTATTCAACGCCCGTCTGGTCGCCTGACGGCAAGTGGATTGCATTTACCAAACAGGGCGAAAGCAAGTTTGCAATTGGGGTGATGAACCCTGATGGATCAGGCGAGCGCATTCTGACTGAGGGCTTCCACAATGAAGGGCCAACATGGTCTCCCAAC
>JANYGE010000014.1 GCA_025362535.1 Hyphomicrobiales bacterium | reverse complement strand
GTGGGTGCCGTTTTCGTTCTGCGTGATTATGCTCAGCGCGAAATTGGCCACAAGGTTTTGATCGCAACAGCGGTGGCTGGTGTGATCACCTATTTCATGGTCGATAAATCACTGGCCATCGCCAGCCTGATTGCCTTCTTCTTATCAGAAATGACGGATTGGGCGGTTTACACATGGACCAAGCGGCCCCTGCAAAATCGTATTCTTTTGTCGAGCCTGTTCGCCATTCCAGTTGATACACTGGCCTTCCAATATCTGGCGCAATATCTCTCGCCAGCAAGCTTTACAACCGAAGTGATCAGCAAAGCCGTTGGCGTTGCCATCGTCTGGTATCTGCTGAAACTGCGTGTCGGAAACAACGAAGCGCCCGTGGCGGCGCATTAAAAATATATTTCAACCAACTGTCATAGCCGGACTTATTCCGGCAACCCATTTTTGCAAGATATACAGAACGTGAGCTAGCAATGGATTCCCGCAACTTGTGCGGGATAACAATTCAATAGGGGGCAAAAAAGTATGGGCAAAGGTAGACTCGAAGCATTCTCTGATGGTGTGATTGCCATCATCATCACCATCATGGTGTTGGAGCTTAAAGTTCTACATGGCGCCGAGCTTGCGGACCTCAAAGAGCTAGGCCCGGTGTTTCTCTGCTATGTCTTGAGCTTTATCTATGTCGGAATTTACTGGAACAATCATCACCACTTTTTTCATGTGGTCAAAAAAGTGAATGGCAGCATTCTCTGGGCCAATATGTTTTTGCTGTTCTGCCTTTCACTCTTGCCCTTCTCAACCAGTTGGATGGGTGAAAACCATTTCGCCACTTGGCCTGTGGTGATTTATGGAGTGAACCTTTTCTTCTGTGCCATCGCCTATACAATCATGTCACTCGTGGTTGTGCGGTCTAGCGGCAATGAAGATGTGGCCAAAGCCATGGGCAGTGATACCAAGGGAAAGCTATCACTCGTGTCTTATGTCATCGCAATTCCATTGGCCTTCTACTATCCGCTGGCCTCCGGTGCGCTCTTTGTTTTCGTCGCTTTGGTGTGGTTTATTCCTGATCGGCGCATGGAAAAAATGTTCGGCTAAATCGGCTCTATGATGTTCTTCACGCGCTCGCGATAGGAAATATAAATCGCACAGGCGATCAGAATAGCAACACCGACAAAAGTCCAGTGATCGGGAAAATCACCAAAGAACAGCCAGCCTGCAAAGACAGCATTGACCATTTCTGTATAGCCTAAGGGGGCCAGCAAAGACGCTTCAGCATATTGCATTGCAAGAATCGTGAGGTAATTGGCGAATGTTCCAATGGTGGCCAAGAGCAACATCACCAAAAGAATATTGAAGTTGGGGGTTTGCCAAAATGCGATCAATCCGATCCCCGCAAAAATTGAACCGAATATATTTGTGTAAACCGTATTGGCCAAGGCGCTGCCATTGCGGGCCAGCTTGCGGGTGAGCAGCAAGGTAATCGCCGAACCCAGGCCAGCGCCCAGTGACAAGAAAACGCCGGGGGTCAGGCTCAAATAACCCGGTCTGATAATAACCATAACACCAACAAAGCCGACAGCAACGGCAAGCCAACGGCGCAACCCCACTTTTTCCTGCAAAACCACAGGTGCTAAGGCAGTGATGAAGAGCGGCTGCACGAAATAAATGGCCAAAGTTTCAGCCACCCCTTGATAGTGCAAGGCACCAAAGAACATCATGGTTGAAATCACCAGGAAGAAGCCCCGCAAAGCATTCACCTTGGGATCATGAGGAATAAGGCTTTCGAAACCTTCCTGTTGCGCCAAAATCGGAGCTGTCATAACGAGGCCAAAAAACAACCGCGCCCAAACGATTTCAATAACCGGAATGCCCCATTGCCCCAAAAACTTGGCGCAGACATCCAGAAACGGAAAAAGCAGCATTGCGCTTACCATCAGCCCAATGCCCAGAAGTGAGTTGTTTTTAATCATGCTTTCAAGTTTGAGTTTGAAGGATCATAGATTGATTCAGGAATAATCCGGCTTTTCCGCATTTCACCAAAGATCATCACTTCAAATTCTGTGCCTTCCGCTGTTAATTTCGGGTCAACGTAAGCAAAGGCCAGTGATAGATCAGTGGCATGGCCGAAAGCCCCGGAGGTGGTCACCCCCACGTTTCGGCCTTGATAATAGACGGGTTCATTGCCCATACAATCTGAATCGGTATTATCCACGCTCATGGTGACCAGCGTTAAACGCGGGCCTCGCTGCTGGGCCACCAGAGTTGCGGCCTTTCCAATGAAGTCTGGCTTGTCCAAACGAATAAAGCGGCTCATCGAAGCTTCAAACATATCAATCTCCGTGGTGAGTTCAGAGCCCCAGCCGCGATAAGATTTTTCCATGCGCAAGGAGTTCATGGCGTAAGTGCCGAACAACTTAATGCCATGTGGCGTTCCGGCTTTCATCTCCGAATCATAAACCGTTTTCATGCTGGCCATGGGCACATGCAATTCCCAACCAAGCTCGCCCACATAGTTGACGCGCAGCAAGCGCACACCCGCAACCCCAGCGACATTGGCAAGGCGGCCTGTCAGCCAGCGGAAACTCAAATCTTCATCCGTACACTGACGAAGCACATCACGCGAACGTGGGCCAGCCAGAACCAACACACCATAATCATCGGTGATGTCAGTGATGGTCAAATCTTCAGAGGTTTTCTTGCGCCAACTCAGCTGATCAAAATCATGCAGCTGGGCAACGGCGGCAGACAGTACATAGAAATGATCATGCGCCAACCGCGTGACCGTGATTTCACTTTCAATGAATCCATTTTCGTTCAGCAAGTGGCCGAGAATAATTCCACCATCCTTGGTTGGAATCTTATTGGCGCAAATCCGTTCGAGGAAGGCATAAGCATCTGGTCCCTTCACATCAAATTTTGAGAATGTGGAGAGGTCCATGAGGCCCACGCGCTCCCGCACAGCGAGCGCTTCTTCGCGCACTGCGTTCCATTGATTGGAACGGCGGAAGGAGAAGTCTTCACCCTTTCCTGTGGTGTCATACCAGCGCGGACGTTCCCAGCCGAAAATCTGCGCGAACTGCGCGCCTTCATTTTTCAGTGTGTCATAGAGAGATGATTTGCGCAGGCCGCGTCCAACTTCATGTTGCTCACCGGGCTTATAGCAATAATACATATGGTGATAATCGGCGATGGACACTTCGGTCGTATAATCCTTGGTGGCCCATGGCCCAAAGCGCCGTGGATCAAATTCGCGCATGTTGATTTCGGCTTGGCCATGCACCATCCATTGCGCCAGATATTTGCCCGCACCGCCGCCTTGGCAAATGCCAATCGAAGCGCCGCAATGCATCCAATAGCCGGGTGCACCATGAGCGGGGCCTGAAAGATAAACCCCGTCTGGTGTGTGGGTGATGGCCCCTGAAATGATCGACTTCACCCCCGTCTGGCCAAATAATGGCAGGCGCTCGGTGGCTTTTTCCAGCCAGGGCATAATCCGATCAAGCTCATTCACTTCAAGCTCGCTCTCATAATCCCAGCGTGGTGGCTGTCCATCCCAACACACATGCGCGGTGGCGGTTTCATAGGGACCAACCAACACGCCATTGGTTTCCTCACGCAGGTAAGCATGGGAGTAGGGGTCGCGCACCACTGGAAGCTCCAACTTTAAATCAATGAGCTCCTGTAAGGGCTCGGTAATTACATATTGATGCAGCATGTTGGAAATGGGAGCGAGATGCCCGGTCCAACCCGCTACAACATCGCAATAGCTGCCCGCCGCATTCACCACATGCTGGCAATCAATATTACCCTTTTCGGTGAACACGCGCCATTCGCCATTGGGCTGCAATTTAATATCCATCACCTGGGTGCGTCGATAAATCTCCGCACCCAATTGGCGCGCACCCGCTGCCATGGCATTGGTAATATCGGCTGGCGCCACATGCCCGTCATTCACCGTGCGGAATGCTGCCTTGATGCCGAAGGTTTCCAAATACGGATGATACTGCTTGATCTCCGATGGCCCGATGATTTCAGCTTCGTAACCCGCCAGTTTTGAAATGCCATAAACATATTTGAGCCAGTTCACTTCCTCCGTGGTGGTAGCCAGCCGCAAGCCGCCGCAGCCATGCCAGCTCACAGCTTGGCCGGTGAGCTTTTCCAATTGCGGATAAAGCTGGGTGCCATAATTATGCACCTTGGTCATATTGAGGGAGGAATTGAAATGCGGGCATTGCCCAGCGGCATGCCAGGTGGAGCCGGATGTGAGTTCACCCTTTTCAATGAGAACAATATCGGTCCAGCCCTCAAGTGCCAGGTGATACAGAAGCCCAACCCCCATAACTCCACCACCAACCACCACCACCCGCGCATGTGTTTTCATTATTTTATCCTGTTTGATAGTCATGTTTTCGCCGTGTTCGTCTGCCGAGGCAAGGTTCAAATATGAGCGAAGGGGTGAGCCAGATTCACGTAACCATTGCAATTTTCGCCATTATGCCGATATTGAAGCAAAGGTGAGCTGCGCATTATGGATTTCAAAGATTATTATAAAATATTGGGCGTGGACCGTAAAGCCACACCCGATGAGATCAAAAAAGCTTACCGCCAGCTGGCACGTAAATTTCACCCTGATTTGAACAAGGACAAAGCCGCCGAGGCCCGCTTCAAAGACATTAATGAAGCCAATGAAGTGCTGAGCGATGAGGAAAAGCGCAAAGCCTATGATGAGCTGGGGCGTGCGCCACCTCCGGGCGAGCAATTCCGTCCGCCGCCCAATTGGAACCAGCAGCATGATTTCCGTGGCCCACGGCAGAACGCTCAAGAGGCTGATTTTAGCGATTTTTTTGAGGAGCTTTTCGCCGCCCGCGCCAAGCAACAAGAAGCCCGCCAACGCCAAACCCAAGATGCCCATGCCCGCATCGCCGTTAGCCTGCGCGATAGTTTTACCGGGGCCACGCGGCAGATCAATCTCGGCAATAAATCCCTAAATGTGAAAATCCCCAAGGGTCTGATTGCTGGCCAAGTGATCAGGCTTAAAGGCCAAGGCAGCGGTGAGCCAGCGGGAGACCTCTACCTCGAAGTGGAATTTGCTCCCGATCCCCTCTACCGCGCCGAGGGCAAAGACCTGTTCATCGATCTGCCGATCACGCCATGGGAGGCCGCTTTAGGCGCCGATGTGA
>JANYGE010000461.1 GCA_025362535.1 Hyphomicrobiales bacterium | reverse complement strand
GTGGCTTATGGCCTGCTTTTGCCGCAAGCGATTTTGGACGCACCTAAATATGGTTGCTTCAATGTGCATGCTTCGCTGCTGCCGCGGTGGCGAGGTGCTGCCCCCATTCAGCGCGCCATCATGGCGGGCGATATTGAATCTGGTGTTACCATTATGCGCAGGGAGTTGGGGCTTGATACGGGGCCGATGGTGAAGGTAAGGCGATTGCCGATCACTGCTGAGACTACGGCTGCAACTTTGCATGACGAGCTTGCCGGGCTTGGCGCAAAGCTGATGGTTGAGGTTTTGCTAAACCCATCCGCGCACGGAACAGTTCAACCTGATGTTGGCGTGACCTATGCCAAGAAGATTGACAAGGCCGAGGCCCGGATCAATTTTTCGAAATCTGCTGTCGAAGTGCGCAATCACATTCATGGGCTTTCACCGTTTCCGGGGGCTTGGTGCATGATGAATGGTGCGCGGGTAAAAATTCTTGCCGCACGTATTGGTAATGATGCGCCAAGTTTTGCCTGTGCCGATGGACCAATTCATTTTTCCACGTTGCAGCGCGAAGGCAAGGGCGTGATGGATGCGGCCACGTTCCTGCGTGGCTTTCCAAATCCGGTGCTCGACTGATGCCGCGCTATCGCCTCACCATCGAGTATGACGGTACCAAGTTCTATGGCTGGCAGATGCAGGCAGATGGCAAGGGCAACACGGTGCAAGGTGTTTTAACAAAAGCATTGGAGAAACTGCATGGTGGGCAAAGCGTGACATTGTTTTGCGCTGGCCGCACAGATTCTGGAGTGCACGCCCTTGCGCAAGTGGCACATGTTGATCTGCCGCGGGCTTGGACAGGATTTGAGCTTTGCAATGCGATTAACGGCAATGTGCGGCCGCATTTGGTTTCGGTTACGCATGCAGAAGAAGTGGGTGAAGATTTCCATGCGCGGTTTTCTGCCATCAATCGTCACTACATGTTTCGCATTCTCAACCGCCGGGCACCTCCCACCATTGAAATGAATAAGGTATGGCATGTACCGGTTCATCTCAACACTGATGCCATGCATGAAGCGGCGCAATATCTGATCGGTCATCATGATTTTTCGACATTCCGTGATGTGCAATGCCAAGCGAAATCACCCATGAAAACTCTCGATAGGTTTGATGTGTCGCGTTATGATGACATGATTGAAGTGCATGTTGAGGCACGTTCGTTTTTGCATCAGCAAGTGCGATCCATGACGGGCAGTTTGAAAAAAGTGGGGGATGGTCGCTGGAAACCGATTGATGTAAAGCGCGCACTTGAAGCGCGTAACCGCACCGCTTGCGGTCCTGTTGCTCCGCCGGAAGGGCTGTATTTGGTCAGCGTTGGGTATTAATCTGGCGATTCTAAAATGAGGATGAATGATGACGAAAGTTCTGCCGGGTTCTAGCCGCGCCGCATTTGATTTTGTGTTGAAGCATTGGCAGGGCCTATTGAATATCAGCATTGTGCCGCTTGCAATCATGATGGTGATTGCTTGGGTTCAGTTGAAAAACATGGGTACAATGTTTGAGTTCATCGCGATGCAAGAAAAACTTGGCGATAAAATGGATTGGGCTGCCATGCAGCCTTTCATGGCCAATCTGTCAAAATTCTACGCCTTCGGATTATTGTCAATGGTTGTCATGCTTTGGCTGTTTGTGCGGGTGGTGCGGTTTTGGAAAACGGGGCACGGCAGCACTTTTGGGGTCACTCACGGCGAAATTGGTTCGACGTTCCTCACTCTCATTTACAGCATTGGCATGATGCTGCTGACCATGCTGGTCTATATTGGTGGCGTGCTTGCCTTGCTGATTGTGGGTGGCATTGGTGGTGCCATGTTTGGTAATTCGGCTTTAGGTGTGATGGGTGGTATAGCGCTGGCTGTTCTCGCAATCGCAGCTTTGCTGGGGCTCTTCTTGTTTATGTATCGCTTCTTGGTAGGCCTGCCCGGCGTTGCCATGGGTGAGGTTCCGGGGTTCTTTTCCGATATTTGGCCCCTGGCCAAGGGTGAAAGCTGGGGTGTTCCCTTGCGCATGCTTTTGTGGTCATTGGTGGCTGCGATTCCTCTTGGTATTTTGGCGGTCGCATTTACATTTCCATTGATGACTGACATTCAAGCGCAGCTAGTAGCGCAGGATAAGCCCGAAATGACGCCTGAGATGATTTCACGTTTGATGCAAATCATGGGGCCGTTTCAAATTATAAATCTGATCGTGCAAATGCCGTTAATTTGGTTTTTTACGGCCCTGCTCAGCGAGGCGCATTATCGCTTTCGTGCCAAGCTTTAGGCCGAAATGGAAAAATATTTTTCGATGATGCGGCGATAGATTTGAGTGGTGGCTTTGAGTTCCTCCACACTAATACGTTCATCTACTTGGTGGATGGTGGTATTGGTTGGGCCAAATTCGAGAACGGGGCAATAGTCTTTCACAAAGCGCGCGTCTGAGGTTCCGCCAGAGGTGGAAAGTTTTGGCAGCAGGCCCGTTTCTTCTTGCACTGCATCCTGCACGAGACCCACGAAACTGCCGGGCTCGGTGATGAAAGCCTCGGCACCTTCATTCGAAGTGATGTTCCAAGTGCCACCCAATTCGGCTTTTACTGTTTCGATCTGAATGTTCACCCATGCGCGCAGAGAGTCATAATTATGTTCAGTGGAAAACCGGATATTGAACTTCGCCATCGCTTTGGCGGGCACCACATTGCTAGCCGTGTTGCCCACATCAAATGTAGTGACCTGCAATGATGATGGATCGAAATGATCATTGCCTTCATCCAGTGCCGTCGTCGAAATGCGGTCGACAAAGCGGGCAAGCTTTGCCACCGGGTTCGAAACCTTATGTGGATAGGCCACATGGCCTTGCTTACCTTCCACGGTGACGCTGAAACTCAGTGAGCCACGACGGCCGATTTTAAGGGTGTCGCCTAACGCATCTGCAGAGCTGGGTTCACCCACCAGACAATGATCAGGCACATGCTGAAATTTTTTCATCCATTCCAGCACTTTTATGGTGCCGTTAATAGCGGGGCCTTCTTCGTCGCCCGTAATCAGAAAAGAAATCGAGCCCTTGAATTTTGGATTTTCCCGCACATAATCCAAAGCCGCAGCTGCGAAGGCAGCAATGGAGCCTTTCATATCGGTGGCCCCGCGGCCATAGAGCTGGCCACCATGAATTTCAGCAGCGAAGGGCGGATGCGTCCACCCTTCCTCATCGCCTACTGGCACCACGTCAGTATGACCCGCAAAACAAAGATGAGGGCCCTTGGTGCCGATGCGGGCGAAGAGATTATCAATATCTGGCGTGTCTTGATCCTTGAACACGAGGCGGTGGGTGCTGAAACCTCCACTCTGCAACAGATTTTCGACAACGCTCAAAGCACCATGATCATGAGGTGTCACCGATGGACAGCGGATGAGGTCTTGCAGGATGATAACAGGATCGAGAGGCGTGTTTTTCATTAAAGTATTCTAGCAAATAATAAACCGCCCGACCACAGGGGCCGGGCGATTCAAATATAAATTTAAACTTACGGTCCGAAAGGATCGTCACCAAAACGGTTTGGCCCATCTGAGCCGCGCAGGAAGCCACATTCGACCAGCATCCAAATGGCCCCAATTAAAGGCACTAACATAATCAACGACCACCAACCTGACTTGTCACGGTCGTGCCAGCGCTTGGTGTAAATCGCCAATGCGGGATAGAGGAACAGCAATGAAACGATGAATATGGGTGTCATGCTCTTCATCGCCATTTCGGCTGCGGCGTCTGGAGCCATGTTTGGATCAATGCTACCCACCATAGATGTTCCAAGCACCATGCCGAGCAACAACATAACGACCCATTCAACCACCACCAAAGCCAATAGGCTCAGCCAAAAGGGTTGGCGATTGATGCGGCCGCTAAAACTCGTCAACAGAAATTTCCAGTCCATAGTATCCTCCACAATTATGCCCCGACAGCACGTTATCGCGCAGAATCAGTTGGACTGGAAGGGGTGCGGTTAGTCGCGTAGAAGTTCGTTGATTGATGTCTTGCTGCGGGTTTTTTCGTCCACACGCTTTACGATCACGGCACAATAGAGCGACGGGCTTGGCGAGCCATCAGCGAAGGGTTTTTGTGGCAGGGAACCTGAGACAACCACCGAGTAAGGTGGCACACGGCCCATGAATACCTCGCCTGTGGCGCGATCAATAATCTTGGTGGATTGGCCAATGAATACGCCCATTGAGATGACCGAGCCTTCACCAACGATCACACCTTCAACAACTT
>JANYGE010000247.1 GCA_025362535.1 Hyphomicrobiales bacterium | reverse complement strand
GACACGGGCCAAGGCATCACGCATGGGGAAGAGCGCAGATTTATCCATGGTGGCGGCGAGAAACATGATGAAGGGCGACCATTCATAAATCCACATGATAGTGCCTTGCGAAATTTGGTCGGCACAGACTGTGTGGTTGATCGTGTCCACTTTCACCAAAGCGGGATGATCAGCAGCCAGCTCAGGAATTTCTTTGCGGAAATAGATGTTGTGGCTGCGCTTATGGACAAACGAAAGTGTATCCATAACAGGTTGAATTTCAGCGACAGTTTTAGCTAAGGCTGCGGGCTTCACCAAGCCTTCGAGATTGAACATGCCATCCTTATGAAGATCGGCTCTGCAGCGCGCGACTAAGGCGTTCCATTCTGGAGTGCCGGGCTTGTCCAGTGGATAGCGTTCAAGGTCCAGAATATCTTGCATTATCAAAATTCCAAAGCGGCATCCGTAACATGGTCCCAAATGGATAGAGCAAATGTTCGCAAGACATAGAGATGAAAGATTTCACCAGCGCCACAATGGATGAGCACAGGCACATGGTGCATGCCAGTCATGGCGAAGCTGCCAGCTTTGAATGCGCTTTTATGAAAATCAATCGCAGCACATTTTGCCAACACATCCCGGACTGGTGCGCCGGTAATTTCAATGCGGGTGCGGCTGGAGGAAAGCGGTGTGACGAAACAACTGGGGGCATCGACGGCTTCATTCAATGACCAGATTTGCGTAGGGCTCACGCGCATGAGATTATCATGCACAATGCCAACACGAGCTGGCAGTTTGCCCAGCGCTTTCTTTAAATCTTTTTCCGCACCAGCATATTGCGTGAGTGTGAAATCAGGCGCTTCAGCGATTGTAAGCTGGGTGCTGACGTAAGGCTTAGCACTGGCCAAGGCGGATGACGCTTTAAGCATGGAGACGTTCTCCCGCTTTGTCGATGAAGTGTGGGGAGACGATGCGGGCTTTCACGTGCTCATCTTTCAGTGGGAAAGCGCAGATAATATCTTCGCCTTCATGTTTCAGGCCACCATTGTAGAGAGCAAGGGCAATAAATTTATTGAGTTCGGTGGACCATGTCACGCTGGTGATATAGCCACGGCCATGGCCTTTGATTTCATCATTGGCCGCAAACAGAATGGCCCCGCCACGCAATTTCTTGCCGTCCTCCATGCATTCGATGCCAACCAGGCTCCAGCGCTCTGGCGCTTGGCAGTCCTCGCGGAAGCGCAGCTCTTTGCCAATATATGATTTTTCTTTGCCTGCCATTTTGCCAAGGCCCAAATCATCCAGCGTGTTGCGATGATCCAAATCAGCGCCCGCCACATGGCCTTTTTCGATGCGCAGCGAGGCCAGAGCCTCAAGCCCATAGGGCTTGATGCCAAGTGAATCGGCGGATTTCAAAATATGCTCCCACAGGGCCGTGGTATAATTTGCCGGGCAATGCACTTCATAGGCAAGCTCGCCAGAGAATGAGAGGCGTAAGATTCGAACCAGTACGCCTTCAAACTTAATATCGATCACACCCATATAAGGCAGGGCTTCGGTGGTGAGATCAATTTCAGGGAATGCCAATTGCAAAGCGCGGCGCGCATTGGGTCCACTCACGGCCATGCCGCCCCACTCATCCGTGAGCGAGGTCACATGCACATTCAAATCCGTCCAGTGCATTTGGAGGAGATATTCAAGCCAGCTCATCACTTCGCCAGCTTGGGCTGTAGTGGTGGTCATGTAAAATTGCGTGTCGGAAATTCTTGACGTGGTGCCGTCATCTAAAACCACACCATCATCATTTAACATTACACCATAACGGGCGCGACCTACGGGGAGTTTGGCAAAGCCATTCACATAGACGCGGTTGAGAAATTCTGCAGCATCTGGCCCCTGCACATCAATCTTGCCAAGAGATGAGACATCAGCGAGGCCCACATTCTGCCGCACCAGTTCCATTTCTTTGATGTAAGCTTCCTCTGGAGTCTTGCCCGCCCAGTCATAATACCAAGCCCGCAACCATAAGCCTGCTTCAATGAAGGTGGCACCATTGGCACTATGCCAGTCATGCAAGGGCGATAGGCGTTTCGGGCGGAAATGCGCGCCCACGCTGCGGCCTGCAATGGCACCAATGGTCATCGGCGCATAGGGCGGGCGGAACGTTGTGGTGCCAGCGGCACTCATGGGAAGACCGCGGAAATCAGCCATCATGGCGAGAGCATTGATGTTCGAGGTTTTGCCTTGATCAGTGCCCATGCCAAGCGTGGTGTAGCGTTTCAAATGCTCAACACTGAGATAGCCTTCTTGATGCGCCTGCTTAATATCTTTCACAGTTACATCATTTTGGAAATCGACAAAGGCGTGCTTAACATTTTCGCCATCGGCAGGGTGCCAAATCGGTTGAATGGTATAGGCGCGGTCTTCGCGCATGGCGGGCAGATCAATTGCGTCCAGCTTTTTGCTGAAGCCTAAATTTTCGAGTGCGGAGAGCGCTGCGGCTTCGCCTTGGCGCATGGCAGCCATCACGCCGAAGGTTCCCAGCACACCTCCTGCGCCAAAATGCGATTGCGCAAAACCACCCGGCACAAAGGCTGCGATCTTCTCATCATATTTCGGTTTGATACCGCCATGCGAGGTGAGATGCACCACCGGGCTCCAGCCGCCGCTCATGGCCAGCACGTCGCATTCAATGGTCACGGCATGGCGGCCGGCAAGACGCACGGCACGAATTTGCTTTTCGCCCACCACATTGGCAATGCCTGAGTTTGGAAAAATCGCAATGCCAAGCTGCGCTGCTTTGGCAAGCAGATCACCAGATAGGGTGTTGCGATGTTCGGCAACCGTCACGGCCACATCAGCTTCAGCGAGTTCGAAAGCTGTGGCATAGGCGCTGTCATTGTTGGTCACAATCACGGCGCGTTTCTTGGGGGCCACAGCATAGCGATTGAGATAAGTGCGCACCGCAGAAGCCAGCATAACGCCGGGGCGATCATTGTTTTCGAACACCAATGGGCGTTCAATGGCCCCGGTTGCAATGATGATGGTTCTGGCGCGGCACTGTTCTAAAATCATCTGGGCCGGATGATTTTGTGGGGTGCAGTTGAGCACAGCTAAATTGCCATCATAAAGGCCTTGCGCCGTGCTGCGTTTTAACACGCGGCATTCTTTGTGGGTTTCAAGTTCGGCAATTTGGGTTTTGCGCCATTGCTCAAGTGTGTCATTGCTGGATGAAAGCAGGCTGCCACCCAGCTCAAAATCCTGTTCAACCAATGTGACGCGCAAGCCGCTGCGGGCGGCAGTAACGGCAGCAGCAAGGCCAGCAGGGCCAGAGCCAATCACCAACACATCGCAGAACGTATAACGCTGTTCATAACGCGCGGTATCAACATCCGGCACGGCCACGCCAAGGCCTGCAGCTTTGCGGATGATAGGCTCATACATCATCCATGATTTTTTGAGCGGACCCATAAACGTTTTATAATAAAAACCCGCTGAGAAAATCGGCGCAAACAGTTGATTCACCGCCATCACATCAAAACTCAACGAAGGCCAAGCGTTTTGACTGCGCGCGGTGAGACCGCTGACAAGCTCTGTTGTGGTGCCAATAGAATTCGGCTCGGTGCGAGCCCCAACACCAGTGGTGAAAAGAGCGTTGGGTTCTTCGAGACCAGCCGCAATCAGCCCTCGTGGGCGGTGATATTTGAAACTGCGCCCCAGCAAAGTTTTGCCATTGGCGAGGAGTGCGGAGGCCAATGTGTCTCCAGCAAACCCGCTTACAGTTTTTCCATCAAAGGTGAATGTGATCGGCTTGGTGCGATCAATATGAGCGGGCTTATCGGTGCGGCGGAAGGCGGTCATACCAGACCCCCAATCTCATTTGTTGCCGTATTGCGCTTCAGTTTAAACCACTGCCTGCAGCCCAGCGTATGTTGCCAATATTCAATATGCGGACCTTTGGGATTATCGAAAACGAAATGGTAATCATGCCAAGCCTTCAAATCGCCCGTGCCATGGG
>JANYGE010000430.1 GCA_025362535.1 Hyphomicrobiales bacterium | reverse complement strand
GCCGAAAATCTGCAGTGATAATGCACAAACAACCCACCTTCGGTAAGACGCACGCGGATATTGTGTATATCGGAAAGTGAATTCTCGGTCTTCGCCAAACTGCGAAGTTGCTTTTCCACAACCGCCGCAATTTTCGCATCTGCCACATGCCCAGCAAGCAGGCGTAAGGGCAGGGGCTCGATGTGGCTTTCGACCTCAACATCGCCCCCAAGGCCCGAGCGAATAGCATCTTCGAGCGCGGTGGCTTGGGCATGCGCAACTTCCAAACTGCTGCTGCCCTCAACTTCCAAGTCAAAACTCACAGCCATCCGGCCATCGATATTTTGCACCAACAAGTGATGCACTGCGAGGGAGCGCTCGTTTGCAATAAGAGCAATTTTATCGAAAGCGGTTTCACCATCGAGCGGCACGGGATTGGCTGTGATTGTTACATCGGCTTGCGGATAGAGGGTGTGAATTGCCGATGTCAGCCCATCTTTAAGTGCCACAATATCAGTAACCGGAATCATGCGAGAAACATCAACCACGAGCGAAATAAACAAGGCGGGTCCAGATGGTTTAACGCGCAATTGATTGATCGAAAGCACACCATTGGTGTTTTCTGCTATTTCGCGGATGGCGCTGGTCACCCCCTCAGGGGCGGTGTCAAGCAAAGTGGCCAAGGTGCGTTTTCCCAGCCCCCAAGCAATAGCGGCAATAAAAACAGAAACAATCAACGCCGCAACCGAATCGGCCCAGGGGAAACCAAACCAAACGCCTAAAAGTCCAAGCAACACTGCGCCAGAACTCCACATATCAGATTGGAAATGTGCGGCATCTGCGGCCAGCGCATCACTCGAGGTTTTAACAGCGGTAGAATGGAGCGCCCGAGATCGGTTGAAATCGATCAAGATCGATGCCAAAACAACCACAATGGCCCACCATTTCACATCAATTGGGGCCGGACTGGAGAACAGTCGGACTATCGATTCATAGGCTATGTAGCCTGCCGTCGCGAACAACAACAATGTTTCGAGCAAGGCTGCAACACTCTCAACTTTGGCATGGCCAAAATGATGGTTGTCATCGGCGGGCATATCGGCCCATTTGATGGCAAACCACGTCAAGGTGGTGGCGCCAAAATCAATGAGGCTGTGAATGGCTTCTGACAAAAGCCCCAGTGAGCCAGTGAGAAGGGCTGCAACAAACTTTACGACGGTTAGGCCAAAGCTGGCCGCCAGTGAAATGAGAGCCACGCGCTGTTTTTCTGAATGATGCTGATGGAGATTATCGGTCATGAGAGCCTTTTAGCTCGCATGTCTGGTATAGCAAGTGAGGGATTGTGGAATCTCTCTCGCCCGCGTTTAAGGGGGCTATGAGCATGAACCCCTCTGATTTGATTCCCACGCAAGGCCGCAAAGCTGGTGCACTGACATTTGGCTTACTGTTTCTACTTGAGTCCCTCGTGCGCTCCTTCAATTCTGGTGTTCTCAGCATTCAAGCCTATGATTTATTGGGCTCCAGCCAAAAAGTGAGCGTGCTCACCACCTGTATTTCTTTGGCCGTGTTGGTAACGACATTGCTCATGCCACTGCTCTTTGCCCATATGCGCAGGCGCTGGGTTTACACAATCGGCGGAGTTGCAATGATTGCGGGCAGCATGGCCTTGGCCAGTTATACATTGCCAGGCCAAGTCGCTGGTGTATTGCTGCGCAACAGCGGTGCTTCCATAATGAATGTTGCTTTGCAGCTCTACATACTTGACCATATCCGCAAAGTTGATCTTACCAGCAGCGAGCCCATGCGCCTTGCTCTTTCGACGATTGCCTGGGTTGTTGGGCCCTTTTCTGGTGTTTGGCTTTATGAGCATTATGGGCCAATTGCGCCTCAGCTTGCGGCTATGGCCGCTGCCACATTAGTGCTGAGTGTCTTTTGGTATCTTCGGCTCCATGACAAAATCAATTTGCCTTCAGGCACAGTTCAGCCCTTCAACCCCATAGCCAATGCCGCCCGGTTTATTTCCCAACCGCGGCTTCGCCTTGCTTGGGCAATCGCTTTTGGTCGCTCCTGTTTCTGGGCCACATTTTTCACGTATGGCCCGATCCTGATGATTGAAGGCGGGCTTGGAAAACAGGCGGGCGGCTATATTATTTCAGGCAGCCAGTTGTTCCTTCTCACCGCATTTTTCTTTGGTGGATTAGCCAAGCGAATTGGTGTGCGCGGCGTTATTGCGCTGTGCTTTTCAATGATCTCAATTGCGGCTCTATCGGCAGGGCTCTTTGGCATACACTCGCCAAATGCAGCAGCCGGAAGCCTGTTGTTAGGGGCATTTTTCGCTTCTGGAATTGATAGTGTTGGAGGAATTCCATATTTGCGTTCAGTAAAACCCAATGAGCGCCAGCGCATGACGGCTGTTTACCGCACTTTCATCGAATGCTCAGAATTGATCCCCGGCATGATCTTCGCGGTCGCTTTGTCATTCTTCAATGTCAGCGTGGTTTTTGTGATCTTGGGCATATGCCTTAGTAGCCTTGCCTTTCTAAGCTGGCGTTATCTCCCAAAATCAATGTGAGGACGATCCATGCCGCAACACATCTCTAAAGGCTACAAAGCTCTGATGGCGGAAGCCGAGGCAAATGTCTCCAGCATCACCGCATCTGAAGCTATAAGCCTGCACACTGATCCAAACACTGTGATTATAGATATTCGTGATATCCGTGAATTAGAGCGCGAGGGTCGGATTCCGAATTCATTCCATGCGCCGCGCGGCATGCTGGAATTCTGGGTGGACCCCGATAGCCCCTATCACAAACCTATTTTTGCTGAAGACAAAACTTTTGTCATTCAATGCGCCAGTGGCTGGCGTTCTTTATTGGCGACAGATATTTTACAAAAAATGGGGCTAAATCCGGTGCTCAATCTGAAAGGTGGTTTTACCGCCTGGAAAGAGGCGGGCGGTACAATTGAAAAGGTTGAAAAGAAATAATGGGCAAAGCAACTCTCGTCATCGCAAATAAAAACTATTCATCATGGTCATTGCGGCCTTTTATGGCCATGGCCATGGCTGATATTGATTTCGATGAAAAGTTCATCCGATTTGGTGAACCAAGATTTGGCCGCGCCGTTCGAAAAATTTCAAAAGCTGGACAAGTGCCCGTGTTGCTGCACAATGGCCTCACCATTTGGGACAGTCTGGCCATCATGGAATATCTGGCTGAAACATGGCCGGACCGAAACCTGTGGCCAAAGAATAAGGCTGCTCGCGCCTTGGCCAGATCAGCCTGTGCTGAAATGCACACAGGTTTCAAAAGCCTACGTGATGTCTGCCCGATGAATCTGCGCCGCCCGCAACGCGCCGTGGCAATGAACGCCGCGATATTGGCTGATGTTGCAAGGCTCGAAGCCCTGTGGCGTCAATGCCGCAAGGCCCATGGCAAAGGTGGGCCATTTCTGTTTGGCAAATTCGGCATTGCCGATGCCATGTTCACACCCGTGGTCACCCGGCTTGAAACTTTTGACATTAAAGTGGCAGAAGACACCCAGCACTATATCAACGCCGTTCTTGCAACTCCCGCCTTCCACGAATGGAAAGCCGCAGCGTTGAAAGAGAAATGGATTGTTGCTGAGGATGAAGTTGATTAAAGATCAATAGATGTAGCAGATGGTTTTACCCTTTGCGTAGTCAACCTGCACATGGTGGAGACGATCACCATATTGCTTACGGCACGCATCCAAGGCTTGTTTAAAAAATTTGGCCTGTTGCTCTTTGGTAAATTGTGAGCGTTTGTAGGATTTGCTGTTAGCCGCGGTGCTGATCAGCATACCGAACACCATTGATAGAGTTAGTGCAGTTAGAAAGGTCTTCATTGGTTCCCCCATAATTAAAGTTTTTCAATACTCTCACTAACGCCATGAACCGTCAATTGTTAAACCGCTGAAACCCGTCCACCTGGATGGCGCATTGCGCGGCCGGCAATTTCCAACTCCAATAACACTGCTAAAACCTGATCGGCCGCCATGCCACTCTCGCGGATAATATCATTCATCTCAATCGCTGTGGGTGAGAGCAAATTATAAACATGCTCACGATCACTGGCATCAACTGAATGGGGCAGGGCTGCATATTCAATGTCTGGTTCGAGCAGCAGAGTGTTGATGGCGGATGGCGCTTGTTGCAGCGAGTCGAGCAGCTCCGCAATCTGCGAGTTTGCGTCCTTGTCGTCGGTCGCGATTACGACGAAGACAATGGCGCAGTTGAGTTCCTCCTGAAGTTCGGGCAGGCGGGTTTCATCGAGATAGGTGAGGATCTTGCTGCCGCCGGACGCCCGGTTGTCCGCCAGCACGATGTCGGCTTCGGGCAGCGCATGAACAATCCGGTCAAGGATACCCAGCTTGTCGGCATCCACGTCGGTGTTGATGAACTCGGTTCCGGGCACCAGCCGGAAGAAGGTGGAGTTGGCGTGGTCGAGGTCGAACGCC
>JANYGE010000421.1 GCA_025362535.1 Hyphomicrobiales bacterium | reverse complement strand
TGGGGGTGTAAAGCTATAAGTTGCCCCATCGGCAGCCCCGGTGACCGGAGCAGAAGCATAAACCACCGTCCCGCCTGCATCGAGCAGCTGGATCACTGCTCCATTTAGTCTTGTGCCATAGCTTGGGCGGTTGGTGAGGGTAAGGGAGGTTACCCGGTAGGATTTACCGAGATCAAGCTTCAGCCATTCCGAGGCCGCCTTAAGCGTGTGGGCAAAGCTGGTGGCATCATTATCCAGCACCTTCTCACCCCCACTCCAACTGGGGTCATAGATCGAGCTCATCGTAACCGCCATTTGCGCTGTATAAGTATCCGTGAGATTGATCGAGGCAGGTGGAGCGGGAGGGGCTGGCTGCTGGGCATAGAGCAGATTGGGGTTCTGGGCGCAGAGCTTGGAGTTATAAACCATGTTATCGGCATCGTCGTAAGCATAGATCGCGTCATCAGCTGTGCCGTTCTGGTTATCGGCACTGATCAGCCTATCTAAGGTGTCATAGCCATAGGCCCAGCTTCGGCCTGTATCTGGGCTGGTGATCGCAGTGATCAGGCCTTTCTGATTGCGCGTATAGTTCTGGTCCAAAAGCGTGGTTGCGCCATTGACCGCCAGCACCCTTGTGAGAAAGCCCCTTGCATCATTATAGCCATAGGTAGACGTCACCCCATTGCCATAGGTGATACTGGTGGTCTGGCCACGGGCATTATATTGCGTTGATGCGATGAACTGGTCTGGCTCAGAAGCTGAGGTGACAGCAGCATTGTCGATTGAGGCCAAACGCCCAGCCAGATCATAGCTGAACTCGCCAGTCCATGAATGATCAGCCAGAGCTTTGCGCTTCACGGAGCCATCCACCCAATAGTCAGTGGCCAGAACATAATCAGCGCCATTCACATTAAGGTGGGTCTCCTGGGCAAGGCGGCCTGCCAGATCATAGTCATAAGTCCGAGAGACATTCACTTGCGGCAAGCCAGCCCCGCCCACAAGCTGGGCCGCCACAGTTCTTGTGGCGCTGGTGAGCTTGCCTCTATTGAAGAAGCCTGATCGTGCTTCATCATAGCTATTGACCGTGCTCTCCACTGCAAGGCCAGAGCCCGTCACTGTCTTGGTTATAACCCGGCCAAGCGCATCATAGCTCAAGCCTGTCACCTGCCCCTTGGCATCCTGCTGGCTCACCAGACGTGAGGCTGCATCATAGACGTAAGTCCAATTGCCCAGATCAGGGTCACTCACCGCTATTCTGCGGCCCAGGCCATCATAGCTATAGGCCCAGGTATTGAGCTTGGGGTCGACCACCCCGATAATGCGCCCCAGCACATCGCGCGCATAAGATGTGGTGAGAAGGCTGGTGCCGTTCAGTTTTATACGCTTGGAAAGCTTGCCATGCGCATCAAGCGCGTATTTCTGGATATGCGAGGTCTCATCCGTCGCTGTCACCTGCAAGATATCGGCATCAGTGGGGGCGAGACCATAGGCTAGCGTGGAGAAGCTGCCATCGGCATTGGTTGTCTTCAGCAGGCGGTCCAAGGCATCATAGCTATAGCTGCTGGTGAACTGGGTGCCGCCCTCATAATAGGGTGCCGTTACATTTGCCACCTCACCGCGCGCATTAAAGCTGGTGGCGCTGCGGATATAGTCTGATTGCGTGCGGCCTGTGGCGGCCGTGGCATAAGTGCGGCCAAAACCATCCAGATAGCTGGTGCTGGTGCGCGCCAAACTCTGCCCGCCTGCAGGAGACGTGGTGCTGGCGATATATTGCGTTTGTGGAGAGCCAAAATTGCCGTAAGCCGTCACCACATAATCCCCTCCGGGCCTTGTCACCATTACAGGACGGCACAGCGCATCATAACTGGTGGCCGTCACCTGGCCATTGAGATCCATCTCAGACACAGGCTTCTGGCACAGGCCATCCCATGCTGTTGTGGTTTTGAAATTGGCATCACTGCCATAAATGGGCAGGCGCTGTTCAATAGGATAAAGCCCCGCATCCACATCATAGAGCGTTTGCGTGGTAGCCCCCATGGGATCGGTGCTGCTCACCCGGTTGCCATAAAGATCATAGCTGGCCGTGGACACAGCAAAGCTGCTGCCCGCACTCCAGCTGCGCGCCGTGGTGGCCTCGCAATCCGTGGGCGGGGTTGTAAAGCTTAATGCACCATCCACATAGGTTTCGGATTGGGCGAGCAGCGTGCCCCCTGCCACATCAGCGCCCAGCCTTGTGCTGCTGCGCGTGCCGCATGAGGTGAGGTAAGAACTCGTATTGGGATAAAACTCTGACCAGGTGGTGGCCTCATCGCCCGCCACATCGAGACTGCCATAATCAATGGTTTGGGTCTCATTGCCATAGAGATCAAAACGATGTTCAACCCGGGTCTTCTTCACCGCAGCCCCCACCTGTTCCCACACTTCATTCGAGCTGTTATGGCAGATCAGCGGCACTTGCGTATCGGTTTCATAACCCGTCTTCTCGGTGCGCAGAATAGTGCCTGCCGCATCCTTGCTCTCAACCAGAGACACCCGGCCCAGACAGGCCGCTGACTGCTGGTAGGTGGTGACAACCGAGGGCCGTGCTGTCTCGCCCGCATTGGCCGGAAGTAAAGCTGTAATCTTGCGAAAACCCATAAACTGGCGCTCAGGCTGGCTCCACGCCCCGCCTTCATAGCTGAAATTCGTGGTTGATAAAGTGCCCCGGCCATCATCCAGCGTGACCGAGCTCACCAACTGCATGGCAAACGGAATCGTGGTTCCAACCGTGCCAGGCGAAGCCCGGTAAGTCACACTCTCCTTACCCCCCAAAGGCTGGATGATCGAAACCAAAAGATCAGGCACTGGGCCACTGTTAACTTGCATCTTGCCGTCAATACCTTTGATTATCCCGCCCGCCTGATAAACATCAGCAAGACCATCCCCGCTGAAGTCGCTTAGCAACTGAGAGTAATGATAAAGTGGAGATGTATAGAGGGGCTGCCTGCTGATATTTGCAGCGAAACTGGAGCCCACTAAGGGAGACTGTCCGACATTGCGAATTGTTTTATAATTTGCACCATCACGCATTATGAGATCGGTTCTATTGTCACCATCAAAATTGCCAGCTGAGATAGCAGCAGTCTCGTAGACATAATTCCCATGTCCACCACTCCCATCCGCGCTAATATATTTACCGCTGAAGCCCGAACTTGACGCAGCCGAAAATCCACTAATAGTTTTTGGTTGTGTGGCCGAGCCAG
>JANYGE010000413.1 GCA_025362535.1 Hyphomicrobiales bacterium | reverse complement strand
GAGATTTCAATTTTAGGCAGCTTCGCATCTTGCATTAAAGCCAAACATGCTGCACCCGCTGCTGTGCCATCACGTAAATCTGACGCATAGATTTTTTGATCGCCACGCAATTGAGCAAGCAGAGACAAAAATACGCTGTGCTTGGAAAATGGACCATCAACAATGATCTGGTTGCGCGATGAGACAGCATCCAGTTGGGCTGAAACCATGAACGCACAATAGAGCGCTGCAAGGCTGGCGCGTTCAGCTGGAGTTACTGGCGCAGGACCAATGATGCGGCCTTTATTGCCGGTGCCCGGCAATGGCCCACCCGAATCTGTGAAGCTCGGCAGGGCCATGGTTCGGGCACTCACCAGTTTTTGCACCAGTACCAAATCAGCCAATTCTGCAGGAGCGCCATCCGACAGAATTTCCAATTCCTTGCCACCAAAAAATCGGCTGCAGGCCACAGCATGACCGAGCACATCGGTATTGGTGTTGGTGTCTTTGGTGTGATCAAGTTTGGCAATATCGGCAGCACTGTTAAAACTGATCACCCAGGTGCCAGTGGAGAGAAGGGTAAAATCAGCGAGACCACCTGCGAGATAGCGCAAGTAATTGGCATTTGAATCATGCACACCAGCTAGAACTTCGCCACGCCCTGCAAATTTTTGGCCTCTATATTCGCTGCGCAATGGGCCCAAGCGATCCCAAGCTTTACGGCGCAGCGCATAGGATTTGCCCCAGCCTTGTGTGATGGCCAAACTGGAAGGCACTGCACTGTTCACATTGAGCAATTGGGATTGGCACGCCATTGATGAGATTTCGGTTGCGGCTACGCCTGACAGGCGAAAAGCAATATATTGAATCCAAGGCAAAATGGTTTTGACAGTTTTAAATTTTTCAGGATCTAAACTCTGTTGCCAAAAAAGTTGCACGGCATGGGTTAATGCCATTGGCAATAAGGTGCAGTAAACTTCAGAAAATGGGGGTTCGATTTTTTTATAGGCCGCAATAATGGGCTCAGGTGGCTCAGAGGCATAATCCATAACGGGGAAAGCCAAAGACCCATCTTCATTCAAACTCACAATGCAGGCTCCATGCGCTGCAGGCACAATGCAATCCACTGGCAATATGGAATCCAACTCAGAGAGAGCCTTTTGCAAGAAAGCAAACACAGGTTCAGCATCGATAACTTTATAATGTGCACCCGCAAGATGTGCACTGGCTATCTTGCGCTCACCTAGGATCTTTAAATCTGGCGAAAACAATATCGCCTTGGTGTTGGTGTAACCCACATCGACAACGACGATACCACGTAGTTTTTTGTTTTCTTTTTTCATGAGGCCATATTTTCATGGGTTCGGTGTGGACGCAACTGTGCAACTGGTGTTATGCGTGAAAACTGAAAATAATTTCATCAGGAACCATCATGACAAAGTTGAAACATTTACAATTGCGCAAACAGGTGATCGAAATTTGTTTGGCGATGAATGAAGACGGCATCAATCAAGGCACGTCTGGCAATGTAAGTGTTCGGGTGCCGGAAGGTTTTCTGATTACGGCATCAGGTGTTCCATATAAAAAAATGAAACCGCATCATATTGTGTCGATGGATTTGGATGGTGGTTATGAGGGTGATTATTTGCCCTCAACGGAATGGCGCATGCATATGGATATTTACAAAGCGCGACCCGAAGCGGGCGCCATCGTGCATGTTCATTCAACTTACGCGACTGCGCTTGCATGTTTACGCAAGGATGTTCCGGCCTTTCACTATATGATCGGTGTTACCGGAGGTTCGAGTTTGCGGGTTTCAGATTATGCTGAATTTGGCACACAAGAACTTTCAGACACGATGCTGGAAGCCATGAAAGACCGGACGGCTTGCTTGCTTGCTAATCATGGGCAAATTGTTTTTTCGAACAATCTGGATAAGGCTTTGTGGTTGGCGGGAGAGATTGAAGCTACGTGTCACCAATATTGGGCCGCCTGTGTTGCGGGCAAGCCCGTGATCTTGCCCGATGCAAAAATGGTGAGTGTTTTGAAGCGCTTTAAGACTTATGGACGCCAGCCCGATGCGTTGAAAGCTGAGGATGTTTCAGCTCATGCGGTGTTTGCTCCGGTGCGCCGCGATGTAACGTCGAAAAAATCAAAATCGAAATAATGCTGCATTGCAGCGACGTTTTTTGAGTGCCTTGCATTGACAAAGACGCCTGTTTGAATCTAGCCTGTACACTTGTGTTTTAAAAAAAACAAAAGTACGAATGGGAAAAACAGTGACGCTCGCAATCGCAAATGACGATATGCATCAACCTATTTGGTGGCGCCGCATCTTGTCGTCAGAGCATCCGCTTCCATGGTTATTGCCAGCCAGCGCATTGATGGTGGTGTTTGGCATGTATCCCCTTATTGCTGCCATATGGTCATCCTTGCATCGCAAGAATGCAGCGACCCGGCGTGAGGTGTTTGATCCTGCCTATAATTGGATCAAAATTTTTCACGAACCCCGCATGTGGGATGCTCTGCTGCATACGCTCATGTACACGGGCATTGCCATTGTGTTTCAATTGGTATTGGGCATGTTGATTGCCTTGCTGCTCGATTCAGATCGTAAAGGCTATGGCGTGATGCGCGCCATGATGACTTTGCCTCTGGTTATTCCGCCCGCCGTTACAGCCATGATGTTTTTGCTGATGCTGAACGGCTCGTTTGGTGTGATTGCAAAAGGCCTTATGGCTCTTGGGCTCCTGCCACCTGGCTATACGATACTGGGTAATTACTCTACGGCTATGGCAGGCGTGTTGCTTGCCGAAATCTGGCAATGGACTCCCTTTATGGTGTTGATCATGTTGGCAGGGTTACGGTCCTTACCTAAGGAGCCGTTTGAAGCTGCAGCAATTGATGGTGCAACACCTGTACAAGCGTTTTTCAAACTCACCTTGCCGATGATGTCGAAGGTGATCGCGATTGCCGTATTAATCCGTGGTGTCGATCTGTTACGCGCCTTTGACTACATTAAGGTGATGACGGATTCAGGGCCAGGCACGGCCACCGAAACCTTGACGAGCTATGCTGGCCGCATTTATTTTGGCAATGCTGATTTTCCCTTGGCGTCAACTGTGGCATTGCTCACGTTATTTTTGGTGATCGTCACCTCAACAGTTTTCATGCGTATCTTTAAGGTGAAGCTCTGATGGAATTGTCAAAGCCATGGCAGTTTGTACGCGATTCATTTGCCGTCTTTGTGACCAGCCTATTCATGTTTCCGATGTTTTGGTGGGCGCTCACATCGCTTAAGCCGATTTCAGCGATTTTTGACAAAGACAAGGTTGTTTGGTTTGACTTCACGCCGACACTGATAAATTACGCCGTGACTTTGTTGGGCCGTTCGCGTTCGCAGCTTGCTATTGATGAGGGTTTGGGCATGGGGGTTGCTGGAACCGAAGCTTACGATTCGCGCTCATCGATGTTGGATTCAATTGTGGTTTCAATCGGGGCCACAACCATCACAATGCTTGTGGCTATTCTTGCGGCTTATGCCTTGTCACGCATGCAATTTCGTGGCCGTGATGCTTTTCTGAACTGGGTGCTGGGGCAGCGCTTTATGCCGCCCATTGCGATCATTTTCCCACTCGTAATCACGTTTAAACTGGCTGGACTGCGCGATACCGACAATTATTACTTGGGCTGGCTCAGCCTGATGCTGATTTATTCGCTAATGAATTTGCCTATTGCCGTGTTGCTGCTCAAATCCTTCTTCGATGATGTTCCAAAAGACGTTGATGAAGCAGCGATGATTGATGGGGCCACGCGCTTTCAATCCTTCTCGAAAATTGTGCTCCCCATGGTGCGCGGGGGTATCGCCGCTGCGGCCGTGCTTTGTTTTGTGTTTTCTTGGACAGAATTCTTGCTGTCCCTGTTTCTCACCACCGACATTCGAACGGTGCCGGTCAAAATCCAAACCTTTGTAACTTCCACTGGCAATGAATGGGGCTTTATCACTGCGCTGGGCACAGCAGCCGTGATCCCCGGATTCATTTTTATCTTGCTGGTACAACGCCATCTGGTCCGCGGGCTAACGCTCGGCTCATTAAAGGAGTGATCACGCAGACGAGAAAGACGAACCCTAGATTTAATAGACAACATTTGGGAGGAAACCAAAATGAGTTTCAGAGAATATGATAAAAAGACGTTTCTAGTTGACGCGGCCAATGACTTCACGGCACGGCGCATTTCCAAGCGCTCGTTTCTAAAGAAATCGGCTCTAGCTGGTGTGGGCTTCTCGGCCTTCAATCTTGGACTTCTCGGCAACACACGCCGTTACCGCGACAGCTACAACCTGATCGGAACGCCTGCATGGGCTGAGGAAACTGGCGATCCAGAAGTGAACAAGTGGCTGAAGGATGTTGGTTCCAAATTCAAGGGCACCAAGATTCGTTATACCTCAGAAGCAACCCCACCAACCGTGGTGTTGGATAAGCTGAAGGGTGAATTTACAGCCCTCACAGGCATTGAAGTGGAAATCGAAATTGTTCCTTTGGAACAAGTTCTCGCCAAGGCCACGCAAGACGTACAAGGCCAACTTGGTTCCTATGACCTCTATTATCTTGATCAGTCGTGGGTTGCCACCTTTGCTCAAGACACGGTTGATCCAATTGCCAATTATAAGGACAAGCCAGATCTCGCTATGCCTGGCATGGATTGGGAAGACTTCTCCAAGCCCTTGGTTGAAGGCCTTGCCATGTATGATGGCCATTGGGCCGGTATTCCATTCGACATTCCAATCATGACAACGATGTGGCGTCAGGACATCTTTGACAAGCTCAAGTTGACTCCGCCCAATACGCCAGAAGAGTTTATGACTTGTGCCAAGGCGATTTATGAGGCCGAAAAAGGCAACGGCATGTTTGGCACAGGCCTTCAAGCCAAGTCTGGTCACTACTCGCTGGAATGCGATTGGACCCAGGTTGTGTGGAACTCCGGTGGCTCGATATTCACCAAGCACAAGAAGTTCTCTGGCAATGATGAAGCGGGTATCAAAGGTCTGCAATATTATCAGGAGCTGCTCAAGATTTCTCCACCAGAATCGACCAACTCAACGTGGGATGGTCAATGGCAGATGGGTGCTTCAGGCCAGATTGCACTTGTCAACTCTTGGGATGAGTTCTTCCCGGGTTGGGATGCTGCTGACTCGAAGGTCAAGGGTCTGTGGATGGCTAAGCGTCCTGTGCGCGGTGCTGCTTACCGTTCCGTTGCTGATGCTGGCTTTGGTGAAATTCCAAATGCTGGCCATCAAGGGGGTTCGATTTTGGGTCTCTCCAAATATTCGAAGAACCTCGATGCAGCTTGGATATTCATGCAATGGGCTTGCTCGAAGGACATCATGACACGTTGCACATTGGGCGGTGGTTTTGCTCCCATGCGCTTGTCGTCCTTCGCTGATCCTCGCGTGAAAGCCAAGGAAGTTGTAGGCCCGGGCACCACACGCCACTTGCCAATTGTTAAAGAAATCATCGACAATGACATGGCTTCCGAGCCCGATATGCCATTGTGGGCTGGCTTCTCGAACAATGAAATCCCTGTCAATCTCGGCAAACTGCTCACTGGCCAAGATTATGGTGGTGATGCCAAGAAGTGCATGGATGACATTGCGGGTCAAATTAACAAGGCCGTGGCTGACGCAGGCTTATAATATTAAACACTCACGTGGAGGTGGGCGTCGGCCCGCCTCCATATTTTTAACGGCACGTCATGAAACAAGATCTCGTCATAGGGCTTGATGCCTCAACGACTGCAACCAAGGCTATTGCTTGGGACAGGCGCGGCCATCCGGTTGCTGAAGCGAGAGCTTCTGTGGCCTTAAGCAATCCAAAGCCAGGTTGGTTTGAACAAGAGGTTGGTGATTGGACAGGTGCTGCCAGCAAAGCGCTGAAGCAGCTTTCTAAAAAAATCGACATGGGCAGGGTAGCTGCACTTTCCATTTCGAACCAGCGCGAATCTTTTGCTCAGTTTGATGCCAAGAATAAACCGCTGCGCCCCGGCACGTTGTGGCTGGATGAGCGCGCCCATGTTGAAACAAAAGAAATCGCGCGCGCTTTAGGTGCGGCGCATTTGCATGATATTTCAGGCAAGCCTTCCGATGTTACACCTTGCATTACGCGCTGCCTGTGGCTTTCTAAAAATATGCCAAAGCTTTGGGGCAAAACTGCAAAGACCGCCGAGGTTCATGGTGTGCTTACGCAATTTCTAACCGGTGAATGGCACACTTCTTCGGCATCGGCCGATCCGATGGGCCTCATTGATATGCGCAGCTTTAAGTGGTCGGAAGAATTGATCGCGCATGTTGGTCTTAATCTGAGTCAGTTGCCCAAACTTTATCGTCCGGGTGAAGTGATGGGGGAGGTTTCAGTCGGTGCTGCCAAGATCACGGGCCTCAAGACTGGAACTCCGGTTGTTGCTGGTGGTGGAGATGGCCAATGCGCAGGTACTGGCGCTAATGTTTTTGTAAAAGGCCGCGCCTATCTCAATCTCGGCACCGCCGCCGTATCGGGCAATTTTGGCAAGGCCTATGCCCATAATCCAGTGTTTCGCACCATGTCGGCGGTTGCCGAAGAGGGCTATATTTACGAGACTTGCATTCGCACCGGAACATTTTTGCTGAACTGGATGGTAGAGCGCCTGTTCAATGTTGATCCACTCAAAAATCCTGGGATTTTTAAAACACTGGAAAGCGAAGCCATGCTTTCTCCCGTTGGAAGCCGTGGCATTGCCATTATTCCCTATTGGTCGGGATGCATGACACCCTATTGGGACACCAGTGCGCGAGGTCTGATTGCCGGGTTTTCGGGCAATCATTCACGCGGTGATGTTTACCGCGCCATGCTCGAAGGGATTGTGCTTGAACAAGTGATGATGACCAATGGAGTAGAAGCCTCGACAACTGCCATTGATCATTATGTAATCATGGGTGGTGGCGCGCGTTCTGATTTCTGGTGTCAAATTGTGGCGGATGCTTCAGGGCGCGATGTAAAGCGATTGGAAACTGTTGAAGCCTCTTCACAGGGGGCCGCAATGGCTGCAGCGAAAGCTGCAAATTGGTTTAAATCAATTCCCGAGGCTGCTGCGATCATGTCGGGAAAACCGTCTAAAACATTTCGTCCACGGACAAAACAAAATAAGGCATATGTTGAATTGTTGACAATTTACCGCGAGCTTTGGCCGCAAGTTTCAAGCTGGAATACAAAATTGCAAGATTTTGCAGGTCGTCACCATGGCTGATTGGAACAGTTTGATCCGCGAAGTGATCGCAGGTGAATGGCGTGATCCGGAAACCGGCAAGGCAGCAGAGATGCCGTTCGAGACGATCAGACTTGAAGAGGATTTAGAGGGTGGCGGGGCCGATATGGTTGGACCTCTCAAGCTCGGCAAACGCTTGGCTGTTATCTCCGATCACAACACGCATGAAGCCATGGGCAAACGCATTGCCAAGGAGCTTAAAGCGCTCGGCACCGTTGATGAAATTATCATGCCGAGTGATACCCATTGCGATGAGCCAACCATTGCCTTGATGCAAGACAAGTCGCGCCATGCCGATGGCTTGATCGTTGTTGGTTCCGGATCGCTTTCGGATGTGGTGAAATACGCAACATTCAAAGATGGCCGCAAATATGTGAGCTTTCCCACCGCAGCCTCGATGAATGGTTATGCGGCGGGCACGGCTTCAGTTACCCTCGATAGTGGTTATAAAACTTCGCTGCCAGCCCATGCCCCACGCGGCATATTTATTGATTTGAAAGTGAATGCAGCGGCACCCGCTTGGCTTCCGGCGGCAGGTCTGGCTGATAGCCTGTGTCGGCCAACCGCCCAAGTGGATTGGTGGGCGGCGCATCGCTTGTTTGATAGTTTCTATTCGAAAACACCTTACACTCTTGTGGCTGAAGATGAACCGCGCATGATCGCCAGTGCGGCTGGCTTGGCCAAGCATGATATTGCGGCGCAAGGCCATCTGCACCGGGTGATGATTCTCTCTGGTTTTGGCAATTGCTTTACCGGCAGTTCTCATGCGGGTTCGATGGGCGAGCATCAGGTTTCACATTGGATTGATATGTTTGCGGGTAAGCAGCATCCCGGTTCTATCCACGGCCAGCAAGTGGGTGTTGCCACCTTGGCGATTGCGCGCTTGCAAAAAGAAATGCTGAATATGGCGCGTGCGCCGAAAATTAAACCCACACATCTTGTGGAAGATGAGTTCATCACACGCTATGGCAGGCATCTTGGGCCATTGTGTTTTGCTGAGGCCCAGAAAAAAGCTTTCGATGCCAGGGGTGCGGCGGCCTTCAATGCGAAAATTGAACGGCTATGGCCAGAGCTTCGCGAAGAACTGGCGGCTTTCATGATTGATCCTACCGAGATGCAAAAAATTATTGCGTCAGCTGGTGGCCCGACAACGGCAAGTGAGCTTGGACTTTCAATTTCAGTTTGGCGTGATGCGATGAAATATGGACGCGACATCCGCAACCGTTGGTCATTTCTCGATTTGGCAGATGATTGTGGTTTGCTTGATGAATTTTTGGCGCAAGACGCGCAGTGAGGTAGGTAAAATATGGCATCGGTAAATATTAAAAACATTTTCAAAAAGTATGGCGATGTTGAAGTCGTGCACGGCATCAATCTGACCATTGATGATGGTTCGTTTGTTGTATTTCTGGGCCCATCAGGCTGTGGAAAGTCGACCTTGCTGCGCATGATTGCGGGTCTTGAATCGGTCACCGCGGGCGATGTTGAAATTGCCGGAAAGCGCGTGAATAACGTGCATCCGAAAGATCGAAATATTGCCATGGTGTTTCAAAACTATGCGCTCTATGCGCATATGACGGTGAAGGATAATATGAGCTTCTCGCTCCATTTGGCCAAGCGGCCCAAAGCCGAGATCGAAGAGAAAGTGGGCTGGGCTGCCAAGATTCTCAATCTTGAACCCTATCTCGCCAGATATCCGCGTGAGCTTTCAGGTGGGCAACGCCAACGCGTGGCTATGGGCCGGGCTATTGTGCGTGATCCTGCGGTGTTTTTGTTTGATGAACCGCTGTCAAATCTTGATGCAAAACTCCGTGTTCAGATGCGCACTGAAATTAAAGATCTGCATGAGCGGCTGAAGACC
Organism: Hyphomicrobiales bacterium; assembly: GCA_025362535.1. Classification (GTDB taxonomy): domain Bacteria; phylum Pseudomonadota; class Alphaproteobacteria; order Rhizobiales; family Aestuariivirgaceae; genus Aestuariivirga. Next base: position 6,203 of record JANYGE010000413.1, on the reverse strand, counting down.
ACAACAGTCTATGTGACCCACGATCAAATCGAAGCCATGACCATGGCCGATAAAATCGTGATTTTGCGTGATGGCATTATTGAGCAAGTGGGAACTCCACTTGATGTTTATGATCATCCGGTCAATTTATTTGTTGCGTCTTTCATTGGTTCACCTTCGATGAACTTGATCAAGGGTGTTGTGGCTAAGGACCATGTTTTAACCGAAGGCGGTGTGAAGCTGCCTTTACCGAAAACCCATGGTGGCAAAATTGGACAAAAAGTGGTTTATGGTATCAGGCCAGAACACATGAGCTTGGGGAAAGGCATTCCTGCAACCATTTCCGTGACAGAACCAACAGGCCCGGAAATTCACGTTTATGCCGATGTTGGCCCACAGGAAGTCTGTGCGATTATCAGAGATCGTCTCGTGTTAAAACGTGGAAGCACAGTTGAGCTCGCGCCTGATCTCAGCAAGGTCCATCTTTTCGATGAGGCAACCGGCAAGGTGATTGCATGAGATCTGTTGCCATCTTGGGAGCAGGCGTCATGGGAACAGCCATGTGTCTGCCCCTCTCAGACCGGGGCTATGCGGTGCGTTTGGTTGGCACTTTTCTTGACGTCGCAATTATTGAAAATGTGAAAACCAAACAGTTTCATCCCAGGCTCAATGTCACTCTGCCTGCATCCGTTGTGGGGTTTCAGCACACGCAATTGGCGGAAGCGGTGGATGATAGTGTGGAGTTGATTGTTCTGGGTGTTGCATCGGCAGGGGTGAACTGGGCCATTGAGCAACTGGTCTCGGTTCTGAAAAAACCTGTACCGGTTTTAATGGTGACCAAAGGCATGGTGCCGGAGGAAAATAGCCTCTCAAGTTTTGTTGATAAGGTTGCTCAGGCCCTCGAAAAAGCCCTTGGATTTAAAGTCCCTGCGGCGGCTATCGGTGGCCCTTGTATTGCAGGCGAATTGGCGGTGCGCCGCACAACGGGCACGGTGATTGTAGCGCATGATCTGGCGCTTGCGATGCAACTTTGTGAAAATCTTCAAACCCATTATTATCAACCACGGCCCTCAATTGATGTGATCGGCGTTGAAACCTGTGCGGCCTTCAAGAATTTTTTTGCCATTTCGGTGGGCTGGGCTCACGGTGCTTTGGATAAGTTGCCCAGTGTCGAAAACAAAGCATTGAATAATAATGCGGCAGCAATTTTGTTTGATCAAGCCATTCGGGAAATGATGGTGTTGGCTCAAAGTCTTGGTGGTTCAGCCGAAAGCGTGTGGGGCATGCCGGGAGCAGGAGACCTTTATGTAACCTGCCAAGCCGGACGCAATTCAAGGCTTGGTCAACATTTAGGACGCGGGCTCACCTATTCTGAAGTTAAACAGGGCCCGATGAAGGATGATACTGTTGAGGGCGCTGAGTTGGGGCTATCCGTTGCTTCGGCCCTTCACGCGATGATCCGCAGTGGAAGGCTTCGTGGCGAAAATTTACCACTTACACTGGCCTTGCTTAATGCCTTACAACATAACACAAGCTTTAATCCACCTTGGGGTGATTTTCACCGGAGTTCTTGATGATGCCAGAGCGCGATGTATTGGTGGTTCCGAGTGGATTGGCTGAAGCTTTGGACGATGCGCTCATTCCATCTATTTTTGTCGACGCTGAAGAACAATTGGCCACGCGCGCGGCATGGCTTTATTTTGTGGCGGGGCATACGCAAGCCCAAATTGGAAAAGAATTGGGTGTCACACGCGGGCGCGTGAACCGGCTTTTATCTGATGCGCGCGAGCAGGGCCTTGTGCAAATTTCGGTCACAGGGCGTTTGGCTGAGTGTGTGGCCTTGGAAGATAAGCTCAAATCGGTCTTCGCCTTACAAGATGTTGTTGTGGTGCCCACACCACCTGATAGCAATCAACTCCGCTTGGTTATCGCTACTGCCGCTGGTCAATATTTAGGTTCACGCCTTAAAGATGGCATGTCGGTTGGCATGGGCTGGGGGCGCACTTTGCGGTTGTCATTGCGCTCGGTGCCGCGCAAGAGGTTCAAAAATCTATCAGTGGTTGCCCTCATCGGAGGGCTAACAAAATCTTCAGCCGTCAACAGCCATGAAACGGCATCGCATCTTGCCGATATTATCGGGGCGCAATGTTTTTATTTTGCCGCACCAGCCTTTACCGATACGGCAGAGATGCGTGATGTGTTGATGAATCAAACCATGCTGCGTGATGTGTTTGAGCGCGGGCGTAAAGTTGATTTAGCTTTTTTGTCGGTTGGTGAATTGACCATGGCCAATACCATGGTGATGTTGGGTCTTATCGATAAGGCTGAAGTGCAAAGCTTGATGCGGATGGGGGCTGTTGGCGATATTTGCTCGCACTGGATTGATCGCACTGGAAAAATAATTTCTCATCCGCTGAATGATCGCGCTGTGGCTTTGGCTCCGCAATATTTGCAGGAGATAAAATCTGTGGTGCTGGTGTCTGGCGGCCGCAATAAAGTGTTACCGATTATTGGAGCCCTGCGGGCGCGTTATGCCAATGTTTTGGTGACGGATGAGGTGACAGCTAAAGCGGTCTTGGCTGAGGCTTCCCGGAACCATGATTGATGTCACACTTGGTATTGATATCGGCACATCCGGCGTGCGCATTGCGGCGCGTGGCATAGACGGTTCCTTGTTGGCCCTCAGTGAGGTTTCATTAAATTTGCCAATTCAATCAGGGATCAGGCTTTTGCAGGATCCTGTTTTGTGGTGGCAGGGTATTGAAAAAGCATTTTCAGGTTTGCGGTTAGATGGCTTGCATGTTGTGGCTCTGGCCATTGATGGAACCTCAGGAACAATCTTGCCGATTGATGCTGCGGGTAAGCCTGTTGATCTTGCTTCGATGTATAATGATTTGGCAGAGCCAGAAGATGTTGCACGTGTGGTCGCGGTGGCCCCACAGGAGACTGCGGCCCTTGGTGGGTCATCACCTCTGGCACGGGCCTTGGCTATGTCTGGCCAGATTGTGCATCAAGCAGATTGGCTGCTCGGCCAATTTTGTGGGCGCTTTGATGTAACCGATGAAAATAATGCCTTGAAGACCGGCTATGATCCGGTCACACGCAAATGGCCGCAGTGGATTTCAAATACGGGTTTTGATGTAAAGCGACTTCCAACTGTAGTTCCGGTTGGAACTCAGGTTGGAACCATAAGCAAAGTGATCGCCCAACAATTTGGATTGCCATTTGATGTCGCCATTGTGACGGGGACGACGGATGGTTGTGCCGCGTTTCTCGCCAGTGGTGCCAAAGATGATGGTGATGGTGTTACCTCACTCGGCACCACGCTCACGCTAAAATTGCTATCGGCCACGCCAGTGTTTTCGCCGCTCTATGGCATTTACAGCCACCGCATTGGCAATCGCTGGTTGGCGGGTGGGGCCTCTAATTCAGGTGGTCGGGTATTGGCGCAAGAGTTCAAGAAGGAAGAGATGGTACGCCTCACGGATTTGGTTGATCCGTCAAAACTTACGGGGCTCGACTATTATCCTTTGCCTTCGGCGGGTGAGCGGTTTCCGATCAATGATCCGAGCTTGCAGCCGCGCATGGTTCCGCGCCCAGCTGATGATGGGGCTTACTTTCAGGCTGTACTTGAGGGCATCGCCAGTATTGAGGCTTTGGGCTATCAGCGCTTGGTGGAATTGGGGGCGACACCGCTTAAAACAATTCGCTCTGTGGGTGGTGGTGCAAGCAACGAGAAATGGACAGCTATTCGCTTGAAAAAGCTCGGTGTGCCGGCTTTGCCTTCAGCGAGTGAGCATGCGGCTATGGGGGCTGCGCGTTTGGCATGGTGGGGGCTTGGCCATGCGGATTAAAGGGCTCTCTGACATTGCCAAGAATTATGATGCCATGTTGATTGATCAGTTTGGCGTTATCCATGATGGTCAAAAACTTTATCCTGGCACATCTGAAATTCTAGCAAAACTTCAGGCGTTGAAAATTCCGGTTGTGGTGATGACCAATTCTGGAAAGCGGGCCGCTTCCAATGTTGCGCGTCTTGTCAAGATGGGGGTGCCGCGTGGGCAATTTGTCGACGCTGTGAGTTCGGGTGAGGTGGCCTATAAAACCATGCAAGCCACGCGGGCCTTTGTGATTGGCAAAAGCGGCGAAGATTATGGCTTTGATGGTGTGGAGATGGTGAGCGATCCTGCCCGGGCAGATGTTATGTTGATTTTGGGGTCCAATGCGCCAGAGACTTCGCTTGAACAATACCGTGAAATATTGCGCGATGTGAAATTGCCATGTATGTGCTGCAATCCTGATAAACTGATGCTTACGCCTTCTGGCTTGCAACCCGCTCCGGGGGCAATAGCAGCACTTTATGAAAGCCTTGGAGGACAGGTGATGTGGGTAGGCAAACCCTACCCATCGATTTACCTGCATGCCTTGAACCTATTGGGCCACCCCAAACGCGTGCTGTGCATTGGTGATAGTGCTGAGCATGATGTGGCAGGTGGGCGCGGCGTTGGGCTTGATACCTTGCTGGTGCAGCAAGGGGTTTCGGCTCATCTTGCAGAAGATGAAATTGAGCCGAAGCCAGATTACCTGATGAAGGATTTTACTTGGTAGGGCTAGCCAACAGCCATTGGTGCTCTGGCGCATTGTGGAATTTCCAGGTGCGCTTGGGGCCTGCCATTACATTGAGATAATAGAGATCATAGCCATGCACTGTGGCGCAAGGGTGATAGCCTTTGGGCACCAGTGTCACATCGCCATCTTCAACGGCCATGGCTTCATCAAGCTTGCGGCTGTCAGTATAGACCCGCTGAAAAGCAAAGCCTTGGGGTGGATTGATGCGGTGATAATAGGTTTCTTCGAGATAGGATTCTTTCGGCAGATTGTCTTTGTCGTGCTTGTGCGGCGGATAGGATGAGGTGTTGCCATTGGGGGTTATCACTTCGACAACCAACAGGCTTTCGGCCAAGGGGTCTTGTTCGGGAAGAATATTGGTGACATGGCGGGTGTTTGAGCCCTTGCCGCGCACTTCTTGAGAGAGCCCATCAGGTGGTATGATGCGGGCTTCATGTTTGCCCTTTGCTGGAGCTGAGCACACAGCAAGCACCATTTCCGTTGTAGCTGCCACCGACCATTTTAAACCGGGGGGTACATAGATTGACCAAGGCTTGCCTTCAAAAGGTGACATGCGATCACCAATCACGCCAAAGTCTTTGCCGCCAATTGTCACTTTGCCTTTGCCAGATACAAATACCAAACAGGTTTCACGTTTGGCCTCTGCGCCCTTAGCGGTTTTGCCTTTAGGGCTTTTCCAAAGATCAAAGCCCACATATTTCCACTTGGCCGATTTCGGCGTGATATGGGTGACACGACCATCACCTTTTTTGGGTTTGACCAGAAGTTTTGGCATTTGGATTTTCCTAGCGTTCGGTTTTTAAGGCTTTCACATATTTCTTGCGGGCGGCCTGCACGGTGGGGCGGTCTGAGACTTCAGGCACGGCCACATCCCACCAGCTGCCACCCGCATCAGTTGTCGCCATAGGGTCAGTGTCGATCACGATCACTGTGGTTTTACTATTTGTCTTGGAGCGTTCAAGGGCTGATTCCAAATCGGCCAGAGAGGCCACCTTTTCGGAAATCGCTCCCATGCTGGCAGCATGAGCGGCAAAATCAATTGAAGGCGAAACATCCTGCTTTACGTTATAGTCAAAGAGATTGTTAAAGCGCTCACCACCTGTTGCATGTTGCAAACGGTTGATGCAGCCAAAGCCACGATTGTCCAACAGCACCACAGTAAGCTTGTGGCCGAGCATCACCGATGTTGCGAGTTCGGAATTGGCCATCATGTAGGAACCATCGCCGAGCATCACCACCACATTGGCGTCTGGCCGCGCCATTTTAATGCCAATGCCGCCGGCTATTTCATAACCCATGCAAGAGAAGCCATATTCCATGTGATAGGAACCGGGCACACCTGCTTGCCAGAGCTTGTGCATTTCACCGGGCAGGCCACCGGAGGCACCCAAGACATGCGCTTCACTGCCTAGGATGCGCTGCACGGCACCGATGACTTGAGAATCAGCCGGACGTTCGACATTGCTCGCCTTGGTATATTTCTCAGCAACACTGATCCAGCTTATCCGTTCTTTTTTAGCGCGATTGGTCCAGGCATTGGGGGCCATCCAATTGCCAAGGCCTTTGCTCAAGTCTTCGAGGCCAGCCTTTGCATC
>JANYGE010000395.1 GCA_025362535.1 Hyphomicrobiales bacterium | reverse complement strand
AAGTTTGCAAGACCCATTGCCCGTGCATTGATTGAAGGTGCTTCGAGCCTTGATGATTTAAAAAAAGCTGAAGTTATTCTCCTTAAAGCCTATGGCTCTGGTGATATTCGCGCGGCATTCACTTTGGGCCAGCTCTATGGCTCGCGCGGACCTTCTGAAATGCGTGACCTAAAGGCCGCGCAAAAATATCTGCAACGCGCCGCCGCAGCAGGCGATGTTGATGGCCAGTTGGCTTATGCACGCTTGCTCGCTGCAGACCCGACAACATCTGCACCTGATAAAACTACCCAAGTGAATAACGCCCTCGTAACAATGGTTGGCCGCATTCAACAGGGCGATTGTTCTCATATGGATGACGTGGGTTTTCTGTATATGAACGGCGAACTCGTTAGCAAAAATGTTGACGTGGGCCTCGAATGGTTTGAACGATTTGCCGAAACAGGCAGTGCATCCGCAGCAGAATATCTGGCGGGAATTTATAAAAGTTCGCAAGTTGATGAGCTGAATATTCAGAAATCAACTCAGTTCCTGTTACAGGCTGCCGATGCTGGTAGGCCATCAGCTGCTTTTAACATTGGCAAGCTTTATGCTACGGGTGTCACTCTCGAAAAAAATCGCGACAAAGCCATTTCCTATCTTGAGGTGGCATTAAATGGTAAAGTTGACGCCGCAGGCTATTGGTTGGCTCGCATCTATTCTGGTGATTTCAATTTCAAGCCTGAACCTGCAAAAGCCAAAGAGATGTTTGCTAAATTAGTCTTAGATACAAAGGGCGATGTCGCAGTGCGCGAAGCCTACGGCAAGTTCCTCAGTAAATATGGGTCTACAGATCAGGAAATTAACCAAGCGATCGATCTTTTGGTGAAATCAGCGAATGCTGGATCTGGAGCAGCAGCGCGCGAAGTGGGCGATATCTATTACGGAATGGCAGATAAGGATGTAACCAAATATCCACTTGCCGAAAAATATTACAGGCTTGCTGCACGTTTTGGTGAAGCGCGCGGTGCCAGCCGTATTGCCGATATGTATTCATGTGGTGCTGGTTTGCCTGTTTCAGTTATTGAGGCAAACCAATGGCGCCTCCAAGCCGCAAATTTGGGTTCAGACCGTGCCCTGTGGCTGACAGGTCTTCGCGGCATTTCCAGCGAAGATGCAAAGGACCAGGAAAAAGGACGCCTTTTTGTACGTCAAGCCTCGCTGCGTGGCAGTGCTGAAGCTATTGGCTACATGGTTTCACGTCTGGAAAAAGGCGTGAATGGTTTTAAAGTTGATTTGGATCAGGCTAACCGCCTCTTGAAGTTTGTTGATCAGCATCCGGACGCAGGGTTTAAGCGTGACGCTCAGATTGCCATCATCGCTGGCAGATTTGAAGTCGCGGCAACTCCTGAAGAAGTTCAAGCGCAGTTTGAAGCGATTGAACCCTTTATAGCCGCTGGAGATGCTGAAGCCGCAATCAAGAAAACAGAGATGCTCGATCAAGCTGGTATCAGCAAGCCCGAAGAGGTTGGTGCATTGATGAAGGTTGCGGCAGAGGCTGGCGATCCGCGTGGCATGCGCGATTTTGGTAAATATCTATTAGCAGATACCAAGAATGATGTAAGCTTAGGACGTCATTGGGTCGAGATGGCCGCTGCTGCGGGTGATATAAAGGCAAAGCTTCAATTTGTTGATGTAGGTGCCCCCGCAGCACTCGATGATTTAGATAAGATTGCATCCTCAGGTCACGTGTGTTCGGTCGACCACATGGTGAGCTTGGCCACCAAATATGTGTCAATCCCAGATCCAACAGGTGCTGCGCAAGCTAAATTCTGGTTGGAAAACGCTTCCGCAATTGTAGGCCAAGATGCAGGCGATTTGTTTACCGTCGCGGCAGCTTACCGTGACGGTGTTGCGGGTACGCCTGATCGTTTCCGCGCTGAAGACTATTTCATGCGCAGTTTGGCTCTGGGTCGCAAATCTGCAGCGCGTGATTTGGCGGAAGGTCATCTCAACAAGCTTTGGACTGTGCCTGATCCACTCAA
>JANYGE010000374.1 GCA_025362535.1 Hyphomicrobiales bacterium | reverse complement strand
CGCATTGAGTTGATCAACCGCAGCCTGCACGCCCTGCATCATTTGAGCACCAAAACCCGCGTTAACACCCGACATGGGTCCAGCAACGCCAATGAGAATTTCGGCGTGACTGGGCGAGGCCAATATCAAGAATGAGGCAATCGCAAGCACAAATCTGAGACGGTCATTTTTATTCATGCTCATACCTATCCCCAAAAAACAAAACCCGCGCAATGTTACTTGCGCGGGTTCGCTTTAGACAAGGTCTAAATTAGTTTGTTGAAGGATCTTCTGCGTAAGTGCCGTTATCAAATTTGTACCAAACATATTTGGCACCAATGATGTCGCCCTTAGCATCCAACTTGATTGGACCCATAACAGTCTTCATTTCGTTGCCAGCACGAAGCCAAGCAGCAATTGTCTTGTTATCAAGGCTCTTTGTTGCATTGGCAGCTTGAGCATACATTTGGAATGCTGCGTAAGTGAACAATGTATAGCCTTCTGGATCGAAGCCAGCTGCCTTGAACTTGGCAACTAAATCTTTGGCTTCAGGAATGTTGCGTGGCTCAGGAGCAAATGTGAAGATCATGCCCTTGGCTGCATCACCAGCAATGGTCCAGAATTCAGCGTTGTTCATTGAATCGCCGGAGAGCATTTGAGCTTGCGAACCTTGTTCACGCATTTGCTTCAGGATCAAAGCGCCTTCAGGATGATAACCACCGATGTAAACCGCATCGATGCCAGCATCTTTCATCTTTGAAACGAGAGCTGAGTAATCCTTTTCACCAGGATTGATTGATTCAGCCATCACTTCTTTGAGACCAGCAGCATTCATAGCAGCCTTGGTTGCATCAGCGAGACCTTTGCCATAGGCAGATTTGTCATCGATGATTGCAACTTTTTTGCCAGCATAATGCTTGGCAAGGAAATTACCAGCAACGAGGCCTTGAGCATCGTCACGACCGCAAACGCGGGCCACGTTCCAACCACCTTCATCGGTGAATACTGGGTTTGTGGAAGCAGGCGTAATTTGCAGAATGCCTTCTTCTTCGTAAACCTTGGAAGCCGGAATTGAAGAACCGGAGCAGAGATGGCCTGCAACGAACTTCACACCCTTTGAAGCCAATTGGTTGGCAACAGCAACAGCTTGCTTTGGATCGCAAGCATCATCGCCGATTTCCAACTTCAACATTTCGCCATTCACACCGCCAGCGGCGTTAATGTCAGCAACGGCCATTTCAGCGCCGCGCTTATATTGCTCACCGAGCGCTGCAAGTTGGCCAGTGATTGGGCCAGCTGTTGCAACGGTGATGTCAGCCCAAGCTGTTGATGCAGAAAGTGCTGCAGCAAAGCCGAGCGCAATACCAGACAGAATAAGTTTCTTCATAGATTAGTCTCCCTATAAGTTCAGTGACCGGATGGTCGGTCGGGGTTAGCTACCCCTTGAGCATTAGCTTCGCTCAAAGGCGCAGGATTGGAAAGAGAAAAAGCGGCATCTCTTCACAAATTTAGTAAAATAATTAATTTCGCTGTTTCCACGACAATGGGCCGGTTTTTTCATAAAGCCACGGATATTGCCGCGTCATCTGATTGGTGCGCGTGGTATGGTAGCCGAGCAGGGCAAATCCTAAAATCAGAGCCGTTTGCACGACATAATAATAGGCCGACGTGAGGGTGTCTTCAAACAGGGCGAAATGTATAAACCGAACCCCAGCACCCAAAAGCAGCATGTAAAAAACCAGCAGCCCAATGGGTTTCCAGCCCAAAGCCAAAGATCTCCCGCCCATGAAAGCTGCCCCACCGCCACCAATTATGGTGAGCACAAGGAAAACCCAAATACTGTGTTCGGCAAGAAAAGACATATTAATGTCCCCCTTCAAGGTAAGCGGCACGGACTTCTGGCCGATTGAGAAGTTCAGCCCCGGTTCCCGTTATCGTAATTTTACCATTCACCATCACATAAGCGCGGTGAGCGAGACGCAGAGCATGGAAGGCATTTTGCTCGACCAACAGAACCGTCAGGCCCTCTTCTTCATTGAGCTTCTTGATCGCCGCAAAAATCAGCTTGACGATAATCGGCGCCAGACCCAGAGAAGGCTCATCAAGCAATAACAGGCGAGGCCGTGCCATCAAAGCTCGACCAATGGCCAACATTTGCTGTTCGCCACCTGAGAGGGTTCCTGCGCGTTGAGCGCGGCGTTCTTCAAGACGCGGAAACAGCTTGAACACTTTCACGAGGTCTTCATCAAAGTGCTGCAGCTTATCGACTGTGGCCCCCATTTGCAGGTTTTCAAAAACCGTCATGCGCGGAAATATGCGCCGCCCTTCGGGGGATTGGGCAATGCCAAGATGCACGATTTCATGGGTTGGCATTTTGGAGATTTCAACACCATCAAACACAATTGATCCGGCACGCGCCCGTGGCGTTCCGCAAATCGTCATCATCAAGGTTGATTTGCCTGCACCATTGGCGCCGATCACTGTGGTGATCTCGCCCTTATGAACCTCAAAATCAATGCCGCGCAGGGCCTGAATTTTTCCGTAAAAGGTTTCAACCCCAGCGCCTTGCAAAAGGATGTCGCTCATTTACGGCCTCCCTTTTTTACAACAGGTTTCTTGGCCACGCGCTTTTGCACGACAACCCGCGGCACAGATACTTTTGCCACTTTTGCAGGGGCCGCTGCCACCACGATATTTTCACCAGGGTCTTCATCTTCCTCCACACCCAAATAGGCGCGGATAACAGCTGGATCGACTTTGATTTGCGCTGGCGTTCCATCAGCAATCTTGCGGCCGTAATCTAGAACCACAATATGATCGGAAATCCCCATCACCACGCTCATGTCATGTTCGATCAGCAAAATTGCCATGTTATGATCGTCGCGAATGGAGAGGAGCAGCTTGTTCAACTCATCCGATTCACGCGGGTTCAAACCAGCCGCAGGCTCATCAAGACAGAGCAGGCGAGGGCCGGTGCACATGGCGCGGGCAATTTCCAAGCGGCGTTGCGCGCCATAAGGAAGATCGCCAGCCGGATCATCAGCACGGTCCATCAGGTTTACTTTATTGAGCCAATATTTGCAGCGCTCTAAAGCTTCATTTTCGGCGCGCTTGAACTTTCCACTGCCAAAAATACCGCCGATGGTGTAGCTTGAGGCCTTCATCAACATATTGTGCTGGGCCACCATCAGGTTTTCCAGCAATGTCATGCCCGAGAACAGGCGGATGTTTTGAAAGGTGCGGGCAACTTTGGCTTTTTGCGTGATGATATAATCATCCATCCGCTCCAGCATAAATTCGGTGCCATCCGCATGGCGTAAATTAATCATGCCTTCGGTGGGTTTATAAAAACCGGTGATACAATTGAACACCGTGGTTTTGCCTGCACCATTGGGGCCGATCAAAGCGGTGATTTGTTTGCGCCCTGCATCGAAGGACAAATCACCAATTGCCGTCAAACCACCAAACCGCATGGTGAGGTGTTGAACCCTCAACTCTGGATCTTTAGACCAATCTTGCATCAACCATGCCCCTCAGCAACCAAATCACTCGACACAGATTTACGCTCCTTGAGGAACACGGTGGGCTGCCTGCGTGTTACCAAACCGCGAGGCCGGAACCGCATCATCAAAACCATTGCCAAACCAACCGCCAACATGCGGAATTGAATAGGGTCCATTCCCGTTGTGGCACCAGCCAGTGAGTTTCGCATGGCGTCGGGTAGAAGCCCATATAAGGCCCCAAACGTGCCAGTGAAAAGGCTGCCAATGCCGCTCACGACAGCATCTGGCAAGACATACATCAGACCATCTTGCACGGCGTGGCCCATAGCGCCAAATTCACGGAACAATTCAAAAGCCCCCATGATGACGATGGCCGAGAATACGATACCGATTTGCGAGCCCAAACCACCTAACACCACAATCGCAAGGATCATCGCTGATTCAATATAAACAAATGATTCAGGCGACACAAAACCTTGGCGAGCCGCAAAGAAGCAACCGGCAAATCCGCCGAACATGGCCCCAATCGCAAAGGCGGTGAGTTTGGTTGTTGTGGTGTTGATGCCGAGCGAACGGCAGGCCACTTCGTCTTCACGCAAAGCTTCCCAAGCCCGACCAATCGGCAAACGGCGCAAGCGATTGGTGGCAAAGTAAGTAATTAAGGCCAAAACCAAAATCACATAATAAAGGAAGATATATGAGTAAATGCGGTCATGCGGAATGCCGAAGAAAGCCGCAAATCCACCGGGCTCATCTTTAAATGGCAAACCAAAGAATGTGGGCTTTGGCACGTTTATGCCTTGCGGGCCATTGGTGAAGGAGAACCAGTTGATCAAAACCAAGCGGATCATTTCACCGAAGGCCAAAGTCACAATTGCCAAATAGTCGCCGCGCAAGCGCAGAACGGGAAATCCGAGGATCACGCCCCAGGTTGCCGCAAGCAAACCAGAGATGGGCAATATGATATAGAAGGCCCAAGGCACAACGCCGGGCCCAAACCACAATGGTAAGTAGATGGTGGAGAGCAGGGCGTAAGCATAGGCCCCCACGGCATAAAACGCCACGTAACCAAGGTCCAGCAATCCAGCAAGACCAACAACAATGTTAAGACCCCAGCCGAGCATGATGTAGATCAAAATCGTAATCATAAAATCAATGCCGCGCTTGTCCCAGCTTGGAACCTGATGCAGCACAAACGGCAATACAATTGCAATCGCCAGCATGGCCGGGGCCACATATTTTGCCAGAGACTCCGAGAGGGGAGCCTTAGCAACAACAGGTTTGGCCGCAGCGGTGCTTGGCGGCTTGTGCCAAACAAACAGATGCAACAACAAACGGCCAATCACCACCGCTGCCGTTAACAGTAAACTTTGCACCCAACGGTCTTCAATGAACAACACACCTTGGTTCATCGTGGTTTTGAATGTGACGATAGGCGTGAGGATGAGCATGGTAAGAATGGCGGTGCCAATCAAATCCTTGACCAAATCGAACCAGCTTATTGCGCCTTGTTCGGACGACACACTTGTGTCTTTTACGGGACCTGACATGGGCTTAAACCTTTTCAACTTCAGGTTTGCCAAGCAAACCCTGTGGCATGAAAATCAGCACAATCACCAGAACCGTGAAAGCTGCCACATCCTTATACTCAACCGAGAAATAGGCTGACCACATCACTTCAATAAGCCCAATCACCATGCCGCCGAGCATGGCCCCGGGGATTGACCCGATGCCGCCGAGCACGGCTGCGGTGAAGGCTTTGATGCCCGCGAGGAAGCCAATGAAAAAATCGGTCACATTATAATAGAGAAAGAACATCATGCCAGCGAAGGCGGCAAGGGCGGCACCCAGAATAAATGTAATCGAAATAGTGCGATCAACATCAATGCCAAGCAGTGACGCCATTTTCTGATCTTGCTCACAGGCGCGTTGGGCGCGGCCCAATGAGGTGCGCTGAATAATCATGGTAAAAATAGCCATCAAAGCCAGGGTCGAAATAATGATCAATATTTGCATGTTGGAAATCGTGACAATAAATTCGCCACCCTCAGTCAGCCTGTGCAACAGTTCATGCTTGCCCGTGATGACGGCTTGAATGGGCTTCGGACGGCCTTCCTGCGCAATACGCACAAATTCCTGCAGCACAATCGACATGCCAATGGCTGAAATCAAAGGGGCCAAACGGAACGAGCCGCGCAAAGGTCGATAAGCCACCCGCTCAATCGTCCAATTATAGACCGACGCAATCAGCATGGCGATGATCACCACCAAGGCCAAAGCCAGAATAATCATAAATGAACCACTGCCACCGGTAATGCCCAGACCCAGAATGACAATGAATGAAACGACGGACCCCACCATAAACACATCGCCATGAGCGAAGTTGATCATGCCAATGATGCCGTAAACCATCGTGTAACCGATAGCGATAAGCCCATAGATTGACCCAAGAGTCAGTCCATTTATGAGCTGCTGGAGAAAATACTCCAAATGCCCTCTCCCCCTGAAAATATTGCCCCCAAGCTCTAAATGGCCAAGGTTTAGATTAAAGTCTTAGTCAAGCTATTCTGTAAAAACAAGTGGTACAATCTCGGAATGGACATCTTAACCCTCCATTCGTTCCGAGTTGACAAAGGGTTCATCCGGCTCTATTCACCGCCCCCTATATCAACCTGCTATATATCGATTTGTCATAACAATGAACATTAGAACACTCTGCCTTGGAATCTTGTCGTTTCAAGAAGCATCGGGCTATGAAATCAAAAAAGAGATTGAAGAGGGCCTCTTCAGTCACTTCATTGATGCAAGCTTCGGCTCAATTTATCCAGCTCTCACGCAATTAAATGCCGAGGGCTTAGTGACGTTGCGCGCCGAAGAGCAAACCAGCAGGCCGGATAAAAAAGTTTATGCGCTCACTGAAGCGGGGCGCACCTTTCTGGCGAAAAGCATCGCAATCATTCCGTCACGCGATAAATATAAATCAGAGTTTCTGTTTCAGATGCTGTTCCAAGACCTTTTGCCGCAAGATTTTTTGCGCCTTGCAATTGAGAAGCAGCTTACCGATCTTAACGGGGATCTAAAATGTATTGCCGAATGCCGCAGTGTTCAGCCGCAACAACCTAAAGGATCGGAATTTGTAGCGGGTTATGGGGAAGCGGTTTTGTTGGCGGGGGTGAAATATCTCGAGGCAAGATTGGCTGAGTTGAATAAGACAGCGCTGAAGGCTGCGCAATAAAATGAATCATAAGAGAGTAGATATGAAATCGAATGCATCGCTATTGGCCGTGGGATTGGTCGCAGCACAGTTTTTGTTCACACCAGCCTTTGCGGAAGAAGTCGCAAAGAAAGTAACGCCACCCCCCCCTCCAACAATTTCAGTGATGATCGCCGAGAAAAAGGCGATTGCCGAAAATTTGATTGTGACTGGAAGCTTTGCTGCAGGCGAGATGGTTCTCGTTACGCCTGAAGTTGAAGGCCTGGCAGTAACTGAAATTCTGGCCGAAGAAGGCGATGTTGTAACCAAGGGCCAAGTATTGGCCCGCCTATCCGAAGCCCAAGTTGAAATTGAAATCCAGAAAACCAAAGCAAGCCTGGCCCGCAATGATGCGGCATTGGCGCAAGCCAAAAATCAAATTGAGCAGGCCCAAATCGGTTTAGATCGCTCAACCACGGAATTGAACCGCACCAAGAAGCTGAGCAGCACGGGTGTTGCAACCACAGAACAGCTTGATTTGCGACAGGCCGCTTTTGATTTAGCCAAATCTCAATTGGATGGGGCAAAGCTTTCGCTTGATATTAGCAAAGCTGATCGCCTCGGCATTGAAGCCACGATGGCTGATTTGGATTTGCGCAAAGGCCGCACTGAAATTAAAGCCCCGGTTGATGGCTATATCAGCCGCCGCACGGCGCAAGTTGGTGGCATAGCATCAGCGAGCCGTGACCCCCTGTTCGAAATCGTGGCCCAAGGCATTGTGAAGCTTCTTGCTGAAGTTCCAGAATCCGATTTGCCACGGGTGAAGCTCGGTCAAAAAGCTTCGATTGTGGCCAATGGCTTGGATAAATCAATTGAAGGCGAAGTGAAATTGATTTCGCCAGAGGTGAATGAATCAACCCGCATTGGCATTGTCCATATTCGTGTAGCTGAAGGCACGCGCATTCCGCTGGGCAGCTTTGGCCGCGCCGTGATTGCTTTGGCCGCTGGCGATGGTGTTGCCCTTCCATTAACCGCCGTAACTTTCGGTGAGGACGGTCCTACTGTTCAAATCGTTAAGGAAGGCAATGTGCATGTGGTTAAAGTGGCCACCGGCC
>JANYGE010000343.1 GCA_025362535.1 Hyphomicrobiales bacterium | reverse complement strand
CTGCCACTGATGTATTGCTACACCCGTTCGACTTGCATGTGTTAAGCCTGCCGCCAGCGTTCGTTCTGAGCCAGGATCAAACTCTCAAGTTTGAAACAGCTCGATAATGGTAAACCATTATCATGTGATCGCAATGCGTATTAAATTGACGAGAGTATAATGTACACTCGATGTTTCCATCGAAGCTTTATTAGCTCTCTAAATATAAACGCAAACGACTATGTTTCGGTTGTTCAATCTGTTACCAGATCGAACCGCCAGGACACGCGCCGCCTGCGCTTCTCTTTCTTTCGTTTACAATGTCAAACAGCGGGGAGCCTTCCGGCTCCGATATGCGACAGACAATTCCCTGCCCCCGGTTCCCCTTTCGAGGATGCCGGCAACTAGGAGCGCCGATCGCATCTTGAATTTCCATGAGGCCGTAGGCGCTAACCGTGCGCCCCAGGCCCTCAGTGAGCGGTTTATAGGTCGAGGCCCCTCAAAGTGTCAAGCGTCGTTTTAAAAAAAATCATTATATTTTTAACTCACTGAAAATAAACAATAAAATGAGGTATTCTGAACTTATAACTAGATTTTTTTGATGATCCAGCCAAATTTAATCGAGAAAAATTGCCTGCGATGACGATTTTTCTATTCCGAGAGATGATCATGAGACGCAATCGTCATGAAAGGGTGCCTTAAGCCGCCTATAGAACAGCTTGCTTCCGAGCTTATGGTTAACGAAATGGAAACAATCGCATGCCATCTTTAGAGTTGGCATTGCCTTAATCCTGTCCCATAGTTGCTGCCTAACTGGTTGACACGACTGGGGTCCAAGTGCGATGTCGACGCAATTGCGAAAATATAAGCGCTTAGAGGGGGTTCGTTTCGGTTGAAGAGGCAGGTTTTAAATCAGCACGTCGCTCGGCAACCGGTCTCCAACCGGTTGGTGCCTTTGGCTGATAGTTTTGACCCCATTGATTTGGAAACCTCTTTTCTTGAAGAAAACACCCATCACCGTTGGTTGCTCACCAGCTGTATCGCAGGCATCACCGGAACGCTGATTATAGGCGGCGTGGTCTTGGGTCTCTTTGGCCATAATGCCAGCCCGCCTGATGCAGCTGCGGCCATTGAGCCTCAAACCTTCACTGCAGATAAGCTCAGCGACCAGGCAAATCTCAAAACAGCAACAGCAACAAAAACCGAAGTGATTGCCGAACGTGATTTAAATGGTGGCTTTGCTTACCCCGAAGTAACTTCAGATGAACTTCCTTATGGCAATGAACAAACCACCGTTTTGGATGCTGAAATTCAATCCGTTGCTGATGAAAATGAAAACATTACAACCATCACCAAAACGCCACCACCCGAACCAGTGGATGAAAGTTTCCAGCTGGCCAAGGGCACAACTCTTGCGGAAGAACTAACCAATCGCGGCGTATCAAAAGCCACAGCCCAAGCTTTGATGGAGGCGATTGAACCGGTTCTGCCAGCAAAATTGATAAAGGCAGGAACTCAATTTGAGGTCACCTTTGACCGTCAGATCGACTTCTATGGCCGTGAAGTGACCTTCCCTGTGGAGCTTAGCTTTAAGCCAGGCCCCAATGAAACGATTACTGTTGATTCGGACGAAGACGGCCAGTTTACCGCTCAGATTGACGGCAAATCGGATGGCTCAAAATCACAATATGCCGAAAAGCCGACCGTCAATCAGTTCCGAACCCGAACCCAAGTGGGCGCAAGTCTTTATGCTACCGCAAAAGACAATTTGATTCCTGATTATATCGTTTCAGAATTTACCCGTGTGTTTTCCTACGACGTGGACTTCCAGCGCCAGGTTGCGGCGAATGATACATTCGAGCTTTTCTACGGAAAATCTCTTGCAGGCTCCTCAAGCAAACGTAATGTTCTCCATTATGCCAAGTTAACAAATGACGGAACAACAAAGGCTTATTTCCGGTTCACCAGTGCTGATGGTCAAACCGATTACTTTGACGAAAATGGCCGCGGTGCCTCGCGCGCCCTTTTGAAAACTCCAATTTCTGGCGCAAGATTAACCTCCGGTTTCGGTATGCGTGTGCATCCACTTTTGGGTTATTCAAAAATGCACGAAGGCGTGGACTTCGGTGCGGCCATGGGCACCCCAATCCACGCGGCTGGTGCAGGCGTTATTGATATTGCGGGCCGTCATGGCGGCTATGGCAATACTATAGTCATCAAGCACAATGAAAAATTCAAATCACTCTATGGTCATATGAGTCGCTTTGCTG
>JANYGE010000331.1 GCA_025362535.1 Hyphomicrobiales bacterium | reverse complement strand
AACCGCCCGAGCCATGAACCTCTTTCACCACCAGCTCAGAGAGATTGTCCAAAACATAAGACAAAGCCTCAGCCTCACCACAGCGCCATGTCGGCACGTTTTTGAGCAAAGGCTTTTCGCCTGTGTAAAACTCAATTACATCAGGAATATAAGTATAGATGGATTTATCATCGGCAATGCCAGTGCCCGGCGCATTGACAATGGTCACACGGCCCGCCCGGTAAAGATCAACCAAGCCCGGAATGCCAATCGCCGAATCTGGCCTGAATGACAGGGGATCAAGATAGGCATCATCAATCCGACGATAAATCACATCCACACGCTGCGGGGCCTGCGTGGTGCGCATATAAAGTGCGCCATCAGATACAAACAAATCATTGCCCTCACACAGTTCAACACCCATTTCATCAGCAAGGAAGGCATGTTCAAAAAACGCTGAATTATGAATACCCGGCGTCAAAATCACAATCGTGGGCTCGCCATCACATCCAGCAGGGGCCACACTTTCCAGCGTCTTGCGCAGCAGAGCCGGATAATTTTCAACCGGAGCAACACGCTGCCGCACAAACAAATCCGGAAACAGATGCATCATCGCTTCGCGGCCTTCGAGCATATAGGAGACGCCCGAAGGGGTGCGGCAATTATCTTCCAGCACATAAAATTCATTCTCGGCAATGCGCACAATATCAATGCCAACAATATGCGCGTAAATTCCCCGCGCTGGATTAACCCCCATCATCTCCGGCACAAAGGCTGCATTCTGAGTGATGATAGAATGCGGAATTCGGCCCGCCCGAATAATCTCCTGGCGGTGATAAATATCATGGATGAAGGCATTCAAGGCTCGCACCCGCTGTTCAATGCCAGCCGAA
The DNA here is from genome assembly GCA_025362535.1 of Hyphomicrobiales bacterium. Taxonomy (GTDB): domain Bacteria; phylum Pseudomonadota; class Alphaproteobacteria; order Rhizobiales; family Aestuariivirgaceae; genus Aestuariivirga. The sequence continues at coordinate 3,393 of JANYGE010000331.1, read as the reverse complement.
AGCCGGCGCCATTCCAGCGCTGAAAATATCCGCGGGATAATATCAAACGGGATCAGCCGCTCCGAAGCTTCACCATCCCCATAAACCGCAAATGTAATGCCCTGACGGCGGAAAATATTTTCGGCTTCGCGCTTGGCCCGGTCAACATCTTTGCGGCTGATTGTTTTAAGCCAAGCTTCAATATCGACATAAGGCTGACGTACAGCACCCTTGCCATCGCCCATTTCATTGAAGAACTTATTCATAGGCCCACTATCAATCACTTTCATAAAGTTTGGCAAGGGCAATTATGACGGCATTCGGACGCACAGTTTGGGCGGGGTTTCGCCACAGATTGGCATGGCCGCAGTTCCCCGCTTAAGTCCTCAGCAGAGGGTGATTAAAAACTTTGCATATCACGGGGCATCAATTAGGATTTGTAACGGCGCTGCGCCCAGCATCTGCATAAGAGTGATCAAATGCCTTCATACCAAGATTTTATTGCCTTGAACCCCAACAGTCTGCCAGAGCGCCTTGGTGCCTTGCCGGCTTTGCGTGAGCGGGTTGGTTCTGATCCCCGCACATGGAGCGTGCGTGAAGTGGGCGATGGCAATCTCAATCTGGTCTTTATTGTTGAAGGCCCACAAGGCTCAGCCATTGTAAAGCAGGCACTGCCCTATGTGCGCTTGGTGGGGGACAGCTGGCCACTGCCCTTGAAGCGCTCCTTCTTTGAATATCATGCGCTCACAAGGCAGGCAGCGCGCGACCCCGGCATGGTGCCGCAAATTTATCATTTCGATGCCGAGCAGGCTATCATCATTATGGAATTTTTGTCGCCGCATATTATTTTGCGGCGCGCTTTGATTGAAGGCCAGGAGCTGCCCAAAATCGCTAAAGATTTAGGCCTGTTCCTCGCCCGTACCTTGTTTCGCGGGTCTGATTTATGCCTGGATACAAAACTGCGCAAAGCTGATTTGGCTTTGTTTGCTGATAACGTCGCCCTTTGCGATATCACCGAGAGTCTGGTGTTCAGCGATCCCTATTATGATGCCAAACTTAATCGCCACACCACGCCGCAGCTTGATGGCATGGTGGCTGAGCTGCGCGCCGACCGTGATCTCAAAGTGGCGGCGCAACGCTTGAAGCATATTTTCGCGGCAACACCAGAAACCCTTTTGCATGGCGATTTTCACACGGGCTCGGTGATGGTGACGGCAAGCGAAACCCGGGTGATTGATCCCGAATTTGCGTTTTACGGCCCCATCGCATTTGATGTGGGCATGTTGCTGGCCAATTTCTGGATGAGCTATTTTTCGCAAAGCGGCCATGAGGCAAATGCAAAGCGCCACAGCATGCGCGCCTACTTATTGAATGTGATCATCGAGATTTGGCAAACCTTCCGCGACGAATTTGCCACTCTTTGGCACAGTGAGCGCAATGGCATTCTCTATCAGCGCCAGCTGTTTGAGGATCAAGGCGATAGGCTGGGAGCAGAGCAGGCGCTCGATTTAGTGCTGCAGAACATCTGGGTGGATATGCTGGGCTTTGCCGGCGTTGAAATGCACCGCCGCATTTTGGGTCTGGCCCATAATGCTGATTTTGAAACCATTGAAAACCCAGATCTGCGGGCAAAATGCGAGATGAAGGCTTTGAAGCTGGGGCGGCACCTCGCGGTTAACCGGAGCCATATTCACAGCTTGCAGGAAATCAACAAACTGGCGCAGCGCCTTGAGACGGAGAGTGTATTTTGAAAGTTGGAGATCGCCATTACCGCACGATTTGGCTAAATGCCGATGGCCGCAGTGTTGATATTATTGATCAGCGCTGGCTGCCGCATGAGTTCCGCATCGTCACTTTGAAAACCGTTGCTGATGTGGCCACTGCCATCCGTGATATGTGGGTGCGGGGCGCACCATTGATTGGCGTCACCGCAGCTTATGGCGTGGCCATTGCCATGGGGGGTGATGCCAGTGATGCAGGCTTGGATGCCGTGTGGGAGACCTTGCATAAAACCCGCCCCACCGCCATCAATCTGAAATGGGCCTTGGATGAAATGCGCAAATTTCTGCGCGCCCTGCCAGAAGCCCAGCGCCAAGCTGCTGCTTATGTGCGGGCCGCCGAAATTGCCGAGGAAGATGTTGAGCTGAACCGCGCCATGGGCCGCCATGGCCTTGAAATTATCAAAAAAATTGCCGCCCGCAAAAAGCCGGGTGAGCGCGTGAACATTCTCACCCATTGCAATGCGGGCTGGCTCGCCACGGTTGATTATGGCACCGCCACGGCTCCGATTTATCTGGCGGTTGAGGCGGGCATTGCGGTTCATGTCTATGTCGATGAAACACGCCCCCGCAACCAAGGTGCACAGCTCACCGCCTGGGAGATGAACACCAACAATATTCCCCACACACTGATTGTTGATAATGCGGGCGGCCATCTCATGCAGCATGGTGAGGTCGATATGGTGATTGTGGGAACCGACCGCACCACGGCAGATGGTGATGTGTGCAATAAAATCGGAACTTACTTGAAGGCGCTGGCGGCGAAAGATAATGATGTGCCCTTCTACGTCGCCCTCCCGTCACCCACCATTGATTGGACCGTGCATGATGGCGTGAAAGAAATTCCAATCGAAGAGCGCCACGGCGATGAAGTGACATTCGTTCAAGGCCGCAGTGACGACGGAAAAATTTCCAAACTGCGCATCTCCCCCGAAGGCAGCCCCGCCGCCAATCCGGCCTTCGATGTAACGCCAGCGCGGCTGATCACCGGCCTGATCACCGAACGCGGAATAGCAGAAGCTTCGCGTGCCGGGTTGAAGAGGATGTTTCCGGAGCGGGGATAGAGCATTTAATTATGTCCCTCGCCCTCGTGGGAGCGTCGAAGTATAATTCAGAACGCGTTGCCGCCATCCTTCGAGGCTCGCGTAGGGCGAGCACCTCAGGATGAGGGAGTTGAGTATGTCCCTCATGCTGAGGCGCTCGCAGCGTCAGCTGCGAGCCTCGAAGCATAGGCCCCGTGTAATTATGCCAAGGCTCCTCGAGAGGAGGGGCAAAAATCTTTATTCACCCCTTGACACTAAATTCCTATTATGCCAATTATCTTCCTGTTTTAATTTTTACGAGTGACAGGAAACACATGGACTGGGCCAGAGCCATCACCCGCAATAGCCAAGCTCTCAAGGGCATTGTGAAGGTGCTTTTCACCATGCTGGGGCTTGATCGTTCAGACAAGACCGACAGAGAGACGCGGATTTCACCGTCGCTGCGCCGGGCTGTGCTGCGCCTGCTGCGACCATCCGAATCCGCGCTGCGGCGTCTTATTATTATTGCGGCACGCGGCCTTGTGGTGAAGCTTGCCCCCGCGCTTCCTATGAAGGCGCGTTCCACAAAGGCGCGGTCAAGCCGCGCGAAGCGC
>JANYGE010000326.1 GCA_025362535.1 Hyphomicrobiales bacterium | reverse complement strand
GCCGAACATGCCCAAGTTCAAAAAGTGTTTGTGTCTCGCGATTGGCAAACGACCTAATCATGGCACATAGTAACGCATATCGTTAATAACGTCAAGCGTTAACTATCAACTTTGCCCGCTACGACTCTTCAATAAGCGCTGAAATGATAAAATGCATTTAAGTGCACTGGCATTGCATTTTTCCACGTATAGTGACCATCGCTTGAGTCCTGAAGGCATGGCCTGTTCAATGAAATGCGAAATTATCTAAGAAAACTTTCTGCCAAAGAAAGAAGCGATCGATCTGATCGACACCTTGCATATTTCCTGACCTTTGTGGCCGGAGCCGCCAACGCGGGTGGCTTTATGGCGGTCAGGCAATATACATCTCACATGTCGGGTATTGTATCGGCGATGGCGGATAATTTAATTCTCGGTAAAACGGGTTTGTTTGTCGCCGGGCTTGGTGCATTTCTAGCCTTTGTGTCTGGGGCAGCTTGCTCTGCCATTCTGGTAAATTGGGCGAGAAGACGCCACCTTCACAGTCAATATGCACTTCCTCTCATGTTGGAAGCGGCACTTTTAATGATCTTTGGTGTGTTCGGAAAACGCATACATTTTGATTTTTGGTTATATGTGCCGATCACCGTCATGCTCTTATGTTTCATTATGGGTTTGCAGAACGCCATCATTACAAAACTATCGCAAAGCCGCATTCGGACCACGCATATTACCGGGCTGGTTACTGATTTTGGTATTGAGCTTGGAAAATTGTTTTATTGGAACATGCCGAAACCTGGTGAAGATTTGCCGCCCGTTAAAGCCGACCGAAATAAGCTTGTATTGCTGCTGAACTTGATTTCGCTGTTTTTTATTGGGGGCCTATCTGGTGCATTCACCTTCGGTTATTTTGGCTTTATCGCTGCTGCGGCTCTTTCACTGATCGTTGCAGGCTTAGCGATAGTCCCCATCCTTGATGACATTACCCATCTGTCCTTAAAAAAATTATAGGTCGTGCCGATGAATGCCCAAAAGCTAAGCATGTTCATCCTTGCATAATTTCCCTCAAAATTATGAGTTGCGCCAATCATTTACATCAACCATCTTACCTCAATTCCCCATTGCCACCTGCCCATAATTTTGGCATATAGCTGCCACAATTCTAGAGCCGTCGCAGTGAAGCGTGATTCCATCGCGGCCATCGGTCAGGGTTCTGGAACAACAACAACTTTTGACCAAAGGTTTCATCATGACCAATACACTCTGGCTGATTGTGCTCGCAGGCATACTCTCGCTTGTTTATGGCTTCATCACCAATTCCCGTCTTATGGCGGCAGACCAAGGCTCTGCTCGCATGCAAGAAATTTCGGCTGCTGTGCGCGAAGGGGCGCAAGCCTATCTGAAACGCCAATACACCACCATCGCCGCTGTCGGTGTGGTGATCTTCGTTCTCGCCTGGTATTTGCTCGGCGTCTATTCCGCCGCTGGCTTCCTGATCGGTGCTGTACTCTCTGGTGCCGCTGGTTTCATTGGCATGAACGTGTCAGTGCGGGCAAACGTGCGTGTGGCGCAAGCCGCAACGAAATCTCTCGCTGGCGGTTTGGACCTTGCGTTTAAAGCTGGTGCCATCACGGGTTTGCTGGTCGCGGGCCTCGGCCTTCTCGGCGTGACTTTATATTTTGGATTTTTAACTGGCTCATTAGGTCTTGAACCAACTAGCCGCACAGTGATTGACGCTCTCGTGGCTCTCTCCTTTGGCGCATCATTGATCTCGATTTTCGCCCGTCTCGGCGGTGGCATCTTCACTAAAGGTGCAGACGTTGGCGGCGACATGGTGGGCAAGGTTGAAGCGGGTATTCCCGAAGATGATCCACGCAACCCGGCAACCATTGCGGATAACGTGGGCGATAATGTGGGCGATTGCGCTGGCATGGCCGCTGACTTGTTCGAAACCTATGTCGTGACAACGGTTGCCACCATGGTTCTGGCCGCCATCGTGCTGCCGGATGCCATGAAGCTTGCAGGCATGGTCCTGCCACTCGCCATTGGTGGCGCATGCGTGATCACCTCGATCATCGGCACCTTCTTTGTGAAGCTCGGCTCCTCCAACAACATCATGGGCGCGCTCTATAAGGGCATCATCGCCACCGGCGTGTTGTCGCTGATCGTGCTCTATCCGACGCTCAACTACGTCTTTGGCGACATGAACGCGGCACTCGGTAATGCCGACAAGGCGTTTACGCCGACGAACCTGTTCTGGTGCGGCGTTACCGGTCTGGTGATCACCGGCC
>JANYGE010000275.1 GCA_025362535.1 Hyphomicrobiales bacterium | reverse complement strand
CGCGACTGTAAATTCTCTTCCGTCACACCAGAATTGGTGCCCGCAAACATGGGGCCAAGTGCCGAGAGAAAACCTTCAACTGGTTCGATGATCGGGACAATATCATAGCGCACGCCCAGCAAGCCTGCACAGTCCTTGGCATCCACCAAACTGTCTTCACTGGTATATTCATAAGGCAACATTACGCAATGAACGCGGGAGGCTCCAAGCGCATCAACCGCCATGGCAGCCACCACAGCAGAATCAATGCCGCCCGAAAGCCCCAGCACCACACCGGGGAATTTGTTTTTATCGACATAATCACGCAAGCCCAGAACACAAGCCTTCCAGGTTTCTTCTTCATTCTCGGGAAGCTTAACAACAGTCGATGGCACCATGTGCCAGCCCGTTTCACCGCGCCGCCATTCAGTAATTGCGACAGCTTCCTCAAACATTGGCATTTGCAAAGCCAGAGAACGATCCGCATTCAAAACAAATGAAGCGCCATCAAAAACCAGCTCATCCTGCCCACCGACTTGATTGAGATAGGCCAGCGGCAATCCCGTTTCAGTGACACGCGCCACCACAAGATTCAAACGCACATCATCCTTGTTGCGCTCAAAGGGCGAACCATTGGGGGAGAGCAAAATCTCCGCACCCGTCTCTGCCAGCGTTTCGCTGGTTTCTTCGGTCCAAATATCTTCGCAAATTGGAACGCCGATGCGCACCCCTTTGAACGAAATTGGTCCGGGCGCAGGGCCTGGTTGAAACACGCGCTTTTCATCAAACACGCCGTAATTTGGTAAATCAAACTTATAGCGCAGGGTTTCAATTTTGCCCCCGTTGAGAAATGCCACAGCATTGTGCAATTTATCGCCATCGCGCCATGGCAGCCCCATAAGGATGGCGGGGCCGTGAGCAAATTCACGCGCCAATTCCTCAACCGCTTCCTTGCACGCTTTCACAAAAGAAGGCCGCAACACCAAATCTTCTGGCGGATAGCCCGCCATAAATAATTCTGGAAACAGCACCAAATCCACAGGCGGCAGCTTGGCCACTTCGGCCTTGGCTTTGGCCAAATTGGCGGCAACCCCACCAACAATGGGGTTCAATTGTGCGAGCGCGATGATGAGTCTGTCAGTCATAGTTTCTGCGTCATAGCGCATCGGAGAAATAATGCAAAACCAGCCTTGCAAAAGGCATTAAGAAGCTTCAAATTCCACAGACTGAAATTTTTAGGGGGTTCCCATGCGTCTCGACAATCAAAAGCCAAGTGACAATGTAGAAGACCAACGTGGCGGTGGCGGCGGCTTTTCTCCCGGCGGTGGCGGCATGTCAGACCTTGGCGGTCGTGGTGGCAGCGGTGGCCTAATTGTCGGTCTCATTCCTTTGTTGATGCGCACAGTTGGTTTGCGCGGCATTATAGTATTGGCCGTGATCTATTTTGGTTTGAAAATGTTCACGGGCATTGACCTTATTAATATGTTTAATGGTGGCGGATTGTCTCTGCCCGGCGATACAACGCAAATTCAATTGCCGGATACAACCAGCAATGCCCAAGTGGGCCAAGCCGATAGTGGCGGCGTTTCGGGCGGCGGTGTTGCTGGCACGGATGTGACCACAACAGATGCGGGCAAAGATTTCGTGGCGCGCGTTTTAGGCTCCACTGAAGATGTCTGGAGCAAGATATTCAAAGATATGGGGCGGAGCTATGAGAAACCACCTTTGGTGTTGTTCACCGGCTATACTCAATCTGGCTGCGGCACGGCGAAATCGGCCTCGGGTCCGTTCTATTGCCCGCAAGATCATAAGGTTTATATCGATTTAGCGTTCTACCAGGACATGAAAAACAAACTGGGTGCGCCAGGAGATTTTGCGCAGGCCTATGTCATTGCCCATGAAGTGGGCCATCACGTTCAAACATTGCTCGGCATTTCTGATCAAGTGCAAGCCCAGCGTTCACGGGCATCCGAGGCGGAAAGCAACGCGCTTTCCGTGCGCTTGGAATTGCAAGCTGATTGCTATGCAGGCATTTGGGCAACAGAAGCTGATGCGACAAAACATATTCTGGAATCAGGTGACATTGAAGAAGCTTTGAATGCGGCCAGCCAAATTGGCGATGACCGTTTGCAAAAGCGCAGCCAAGGCTATGCCGTGCCAGATACATTCACCCATGGCACATCAGCCCAGCGCGTGAAATGGTTCAAGCAAGGCCTGACGGCGAAAAAACTGGATGATTGCGATACGTTTAGCGCTGATCCGCTGTAAGATCGCTAGAGTTTAGGCCTGCGCCAGAGCGTCCAAACTCTCCGGCAAAATTTGCCCGCCATCCACGATGATGGTTTGCCCCGTCACATAGCCTGCTTCTTTAGAAGCAAAGAACAATGCTGCATGGCCAATATCATCCACTGTGCCAAGCTTGCCCAGTGGCACGGATGCCGCCATAGATTTCTGATAGGCTTCGCCCATGGCAATCAAGCCTTCGGTGAGAATATTGCCAGGCAACAC
>JANYGE010000245.1 GCA_025362535.1 Hyphomicrobiales bacterium | reverse complement strand
GTGATGATGAGGGAAAACTTTGCCAATGCCGCGTGTAACAATTCGCTGTTCCAGAAGGACTTGCCAAGCATCGTAACCTGTCAGGTTCAACATCGGAATGCGCTGATTGTTGCCGTCTTTCTTGCGGGGATCTTTGCGATCTCGCACAGTAACCATCCGATTTCGTATATCCACGTCATCCCAAGTGATTGTACATATTTCTTCCTGGCGCATGGCTGTGGCTACTGCAAATCTGATCAAGCGGCCAACTGGAATAAGCTGCCGGGGTTTTTCGTCAAAATATTTGACGAGATCATCAAGCTCATTTTGAGTTGGCCGTCGGTCACGTTCTTGGGGGTCGCCGATCAAATCCAAACGTTTAAGCGCGACGCGAGCGAGCCTGACTTCCTCAGGTGAAACGGCAATTCCATGTACAGCAGCGGCATGTGTGAGCAGGGTGCCGATGAATGATATGTCAATTGCAAGTGTCGCTGGTCCAGCACCTTGCTTCGCACGCTTCTTCCCGTAATCAATAAGCATGCTTCGGGTTATCTCTTGGAGGCGATACCCACCAAGAGTGAGCTTCAGTGATTCAAGCACCGCACTTTTTGAACGACGGATTTTCTTGCCTACTTCCAACATGTCTTGGATGTGCAAATCTATAATTTCACTAAATGTCGTGACCGAATGCGGATTTACCGCTTTTGGGTCAATTCCCTTGTCGATGGTACGTTCGGTTTCAAGTGCCCAAGTGTCTGCATCCGCACGCCGCCGAAACGTGTTGCTGATATACTTTCCTTTGCGCCGCACTTGGGCACGCCAGTTTCCTGATGGCAGCTTGACGATCACAGGCATTCGTGTGCACTCCTATCTAAAGTCGTGTGCGATATGTGTGCAGCAAGGGAACGAAACAAGTATAAAAGGCGGGAAATCGAGAGATAAAAACTGCACACGTTCGCATTTGTTCATATTGCAATATAAGGATAAACTATTGAATTACAAGGATAAAATATTCGCCGTTGCGCCCATGATGGATTGGACTGATCGGCATTGCCGAGTTTTCCATCGCACACTCACGCGCCATGCCATGCCTTATACCGAGATGGTGACGGCGCAGGCGATTAAACATGGCGACCGTGAAAAGCTCTTGGGCTTTGACCGTGTGGAACAGCCTGTTGCCTTGCAGCTGGGCGGCAGTGATCCATTGCTCTTGGGCGAAGCCGCGAAAATTGGGGAAGATTTTGGCTATGCCGAAATCAACCTCAATGTAGGTTGCCCATCAGACCGTGTGCAGGGCGGGCATTTTGGCGCGTGCTTGATGGCTGAGCCACAATTGGTGGCTGATTGCATTGCCGCGATGCGCAGCGCTGTGAAAATTCCGGTGACCGTTAAGTGCCGCATTGGCATTGATGATCAAGATGAGGAGCAGGGGCTTCAAACTTTTATTGAAACTGTTGCGGCAACAGGCTGCGAAACATTCATTGTTCATGCCCGCAAAGCTTGGCTGCAGGGCTTAAGCCCTAAAGAAAATCGTGAAATTCCGCCGCTCAATTATGATCGCGTACACCGCCTAAAAAAATCCCTCCCGCATCTGCAAATTCATTTGAATGGTGGGCTTGAGACTGTGCAACAGGCAATGCCGCACCTAGACGAACTTGATGGCGTAATGCTGGGCCGTACTGCTTATCACATGCCTTGGATTTTGAGTGATGTTGATCCACTTTTTGCCGGCGTTGCATCACCTTGCCTAACCCGCCGTGATGCCGTGTTGGCCATGATCCCCTATATTGATGAACACGTATCGCAGGGGCTTTTTCTCCACCGCATCACCCGCCACATGCTTGGGCTTTACCATGGGCAGCCGGGTGGCCGCATGTGGCGGCAAATTATCTCTACTGAAGCTTGCAAACCCGGCGCCGATTCAAAAGTGATCTTGCGCGCATTAGATGTTGTTGAGGCGCAAGCTGCTCGTCAGGCGGCATAATAGCAATCCTCGGTCTTGACAATTTATCCAGAACTCTTGATAATAATTTAATGACCAAAAAAGTCATTATAAAAACCAACACAGAAACGCAGTCAAGCGCTGAAACATTAGTTTCAGCGACAGTGGCAAGGCGCGTTGCCGGGCTGCGGAGTGCCAGTAATTTGACATTTGATGCGCTGGCTGCGCGTGCTGGCGTCAGCAAAGGGGCGCTGGTTCAAATTGAGCAGGGCAATTCTAATCCGAGCATTTCCACCTTGTGCCGATTGGCAGTGGCACTTGGCGTGTCTGTGGCAGATCTTGTCGCACCCGCTGATGAGGCCAACGCGGCCGTCTGGCTTGTCGAAAAAAATGAGTCCCGCATTTTGTGGCGCGGGCCACATGGTGGCTGTGCTGTGCTACTTGCCGGAACTTTAGGGCCAGACATGTTGGAGCTTTGGCGCTGGGAAATGAAGCCGGGTGAATTTTGGGAGTCAAGCAGCCATAGCAAGGGGACCCGCGAAATAATTCATGTCACGCGGGGGAAACTGGCGCTTCAGATTGATGGCAAGAAGACTTTAGTGTCAGCCGGAAGCAGTGCCATTGCTTTGACTGACCGACCCCACACCTATGCCAATCAAACAAAATCTAAAGTCGAATTTTACATGACTGTCCATGAACCAGTGAAAGTTCCGTGACCTATCATGTATCAACCCAGCCATCACCGCGAAGATCGCCTGTCTATTCAACATGAAGCAATCGACTCCCATTCCTTTGGTTTGTTGATTTCGCTTGGAGCGGAGGGCCTGCTAGCAAATGGAGTACCATTTCTTCTGAACCGAAGCGAAGGTGAACGCGGCACGCTGTTTGCCCATATCGCTAGGGCCAACAGTCAGTGGCAAAATCTCGATGGTCAAAGTGTGTTAGTGGTTTTCCAAGGTCCGCAATCATATATCAGCCCTCATTTTATCCGACCAAGCGCGAAACCGGCAAGGTCGTTCCCACCTGGAATTACGTGATGGTGCAGGCCCGAGGCATTGCAAAAATTCATCAAGATCAAGCTTGGCTGGGCAAACAGGTCAATTCCCTAACTGCCAAACATGAAAAACATCGCACAAATAGTTGGGCAGTAAGCGACGCACCAAGACCTTATATTGAGAGCCAATTGCGCGGCATCATTGGCATTGAAATCAAAATAGATGCCATCGAAGGCAAATGGAAAGTCAGCCAGAACCGCAATGAGGCCGACCGCCAAGGCGTGGCCAAAGGGCTGGCGCATGAAAGCCCAGCGATGGCTGAGCATGTAAAAAACTATGACAACACAAAAATCTGAATGAGGCTAGCATGAACACCAAAATGGAAAACGCCAAAGCAATAAAAGTCGAAACCCTTGCCGTCCATGGCGGCGAATATATTGATCCGGCAACGCGCTCATCTTCGCCTAATCTAGTTATGTCTTCCACCTATGCGCCGCGAGAAGTTGCCGGATTTTCAGCACGCGATGAAGAAAATTATGATGGCTACATTTATGCCCGTTCCGGCAGCCCCACGGTGCGCCAACTGGAATTGAAACTGGCCGCCCTTGATGGGGCCGAGGATGGCAAATGTTTTGCTTCTGGCATTGCCGCAGCCCATGCGCTGATCATGGGCAGGTTGAGTGCTGGTGATCATGCGATTTTTCCGGAAAGCAACTATGTAGGAATAGCCGAACTTGCCAGAGATAGCTTGCCAAGGTTTGGCATCAAGGCCAGCTTTGTTGATACAACATCCGCCGAAGCCGTGAACAATGCCATGACCCCACAAACCAAACTTTTATGGCTTGAAAGTCCGGCCAACCCAACTCTGCAACTTGCAGACATCGCTCAACTTTCTAAATTGGCACACAGCAAAGGTGTTCGTGATGTCGTAGTAGACTCCACTTTTGCCACACCCATTGCCACCAAACCGCTTGAGCTGGGTGCCGATTTTGTGGTTCATTCGCTCACAAAATACATTGGTGGCCATGGTGATGCGATGGGCGGCGTGGTGCTGGGCCGCAAAATTGATTTGGCGGCTCTCACGTTGGAGGCCACAGTGCATTTTGGTGGCGTGCTTTCGCCTTTTAATGCGTGGTTGATTTTGCGCGGAGCGGCCACCTTGCCAATTCGCATGCGCGCCCATGAAGAGCACGCACTTGTCATAGCCAATTGGCTTGAAAAGCATGAAGCAGTTTCGCGTGTCTATTATCCAGGTCTGCCGTCGCATCCCCAACATGAGCTAGCCAAGCGG
>JANYGE010000167.1 GCA_025362535.1 Hyphomicrobiales bacterium | reverse complement strand
TCATGGTCATCTTGATGCGTTTATCTGGGCCGATGATATAAACATTGCGCACAGTGGCATTGTCTGCCGCTGTCCGCGTGCTAGCGTTACCGGAAGCGTTGGGGTGGATCATGCCGTAAAGCTTGGCCACGGTTAGGTCTTTGTCGCCGATCATCGGATAGCTTACTTCGCTGCCGGAAACATCTTTGATATCTTGCTTCCAGCGCAGATGATCATCAACACTATCGACCGAAATACCGATCATCTTCACGCCACGTTTATCAAACTCTGGCTTTTTAACAGCCATAGAACCCAATTCCGTTGTACAAACGGGGGTGAAATCCTTGGGGTGAGACACCATCATGGCCCATGAACCTTCGATATAATCGTGAAAGCGAATGCGGCCTTCTGTAGTGTCGGCTTCAAAATCTGGGGCAATTTCGCCCAATTGTACTGTCATTTTGCGCTCCTTGTTTTGTATAATATAGGGGCCGCGCCGTTCGGAATAAAGAACAAAATTGCAGAAAACAGAACGATCTAAACAAAACTAACAAGATTATGTCAGAACCTATTGTTATCGTGAGAGTAAATAAAAGAATAAAACGCTGATCAGGATTTTATCTTGTCGCCTTTCGGGTCGTAGAATGGCGAAAGCTGAACTTTCACGGGATATTTTTTCCATGCCAATTCAACTTCCCAGCTACCAGTTTCAATCCACTCTTTAGTAACGCCCACATCGGCTTTCACATAGGCCAAACCGAGCGAGCGGCCGACGCGGTGGCCCCAAGCGCCAGAAGTAGTGGAACCGACGTTTACACCGTTTCTGAAAACAGGCTCTTCGTGGTAAATCATCGGCGCGGTTTCAGAATTGTCTTCCAGCGCCAAGCATACCATGCGTTTGGGCAAATGGGGCAGGGTGCGTTGTCTCAACAAAGCGTCCTTGCCGATAAATCCGCCGGGCTTTTCCCACCCGCAAGTGAAACCTAAACCCGCTTCAAGGGGAGTTTCTTCGTCTGAAATATCATGGCCCCAATGGCGATAGGCTTTTTCCATGCGGGCATTGTTCATTGTGTGCATGCCTGCTGGCTTTAGGTTGAATTCTTGGCCCGCCGCTTGGATGGTTTCAAACACATGGCCAGCAAATTCGGCTGGCATGTAAAGTTCCCAACCCAATTCTCCTACATATGTGATGCGGCTGGCGCGCACGCGGGCATAGCCGATCTCGATTTCCTTTGAGGTGCCAAACGGGAATGCGGCATTTGATAAATCTGAACCCGAAAGTTTTTGCAGAAGTGCGCGTGATTTTGGCCCCATGATGGTTAGCATGGGCAGACCAGAGGTGATGTCGGTGGCGATGCAATGGGCATCGTCAGGCGTGTGGCGCTTCAACCAAGCCATATCGCGGGTTTGCGGCACGGAGCCTGTGACCACCAAAAACTTATTGGTTTCAAGGCGGGTGATAGTGAGATCAGCTTCAATGCCGCCGCGCTCATTCAGCCATTGATTATAGATAATGCGGCCGGGCTCCACGTCAATATCGTTAGCGCAGATGCGGTTTAAAACTTTGCAGGCATCGCGGCCTTCAACTTGATATTTGGCAAATGAAGTCTGATCGAAGAACACGCAATCATTCATCAAGGCCCTGGCTTCATAATCCGCACAGGGGAACCAATTTTGGCGGCCATAGGAGTATTCATACTCAGCCTTAACGCCGCCGCGGGCATACCAATTTGGGCGTTCCCAACCATTCACTTCACCAAACACGGCACCCAAATCTTTCGTATAATGATAGAATGGCGAGCGCCGCACTCCGCGTGCGGTTTCAGCTTGGCGGTAAGGCCAATGCATGGCGTAGAGCAAACCGAGCGTTTCGGTGACTCGGTCATGCACATATTTTCGATTGGATTGGAATGGATGGATGCGGCGAACATCGATGCCATTTACATCCATGGGCGGGTGGCCATTTTTGATCCAATCGGCCAGCACAAGACCGGCACCACCAGAGGATTGAATACCAATCGAGTTAAAACCCGTAGCCATAAACAGATTTTTCACTTCAGGGGCTTCACCCAAATAATAGCGATTATCCGGCGTAAAGCTTTCTGGACCATTGAAGAACAGCTGTATGCCCACAGTTTCAAGCAGTGGCACACGGTTGATGGCATTGCCTAAGATGGGTTCGAAATGGTCCATATCTTCGGGCAGGGTGACAAAGGCATGTTCATCATCAATGCCGCCACCGCCCCAGGGTTTGGCAATGGGTTCGAACGCACCCACCATCAGCTTTCCCGCATCTTCTTTGTAATAGGTGCATTCATCCGGCACACGCACCACAGGCATGTTGCGCGGCAATTCGGTAATGGGCTCGGACACAATGTAAAAGTGCTCGCAGGCATGAAGCGGGATATTGACACCAATGGAGCGACCCAACTCTCTGGACCACATGCCCGTGGCCATCACCACTTTGTCAGCCATGATTGTGCCATCAGCCGTTTCAACGCCTGTGGCCTTGCCTTCACTTGTGAGGATGCGCGAAACTTTCATATTCTCAAAAATTTGAGCCCCACGGCTGCGCGCCCCCGCTGCGAGTGCCTGAGTTACATCAATCGGGTTCACTTGGCCGTCCTTGGGAAGGAACACCCCGCCCTTAACACCTTCGAGATTATAGGCAGGGATGCGCTCTTTGATTTCACCGAGCGAAATCACATTCACATCGAGCCCGAAATTCTTGGCCATAGACGCGCCACGCAGAAGTTCTTCATAACGGCCTTCAGTAAGGGCGAGTGATACGGAACCATTTTGTTTGAAACCTGTGGCTTGACCAGTTTCCTTTTCTAAACCTTCGAATAGACCAGCCGTATATTTCGCAAGTTCGGTCAAATTTCTGGACGCTCGCAATTGGCCAACGAGGCCCGCTGCATGCCACGTTGTACCGGATGTGAGTTGCTTGCGCTCTAACACCACAACATTGGTAATGCCAATTTTGGTCAGATGATAGGCAATCGAGCACCCTACTATGCCTCCCCCAATAATAACAACGTCAGCTTGTTTCGGCAGGGGTTTATTGAGAGCCATGGCGCACCTTCTTGAATCGATAGTCTTGTTTAGCAAAATTGAACTGTCACCACAGCACCAAACCGACCAATGCTTGAGTCCAACTGCCATTTTCCTTTGCGGCGGCAATCCGCTTTCGCTAAGGTGCTCAAAATTAAAATAGGATCAAGACCCATGTATCAAGGTGACATTCCACCAACCGAAGCCCATCAACGCTTGAAGGGCAATTCTGCCGCTGTGCTCATCGATGTGCGCACCCAGCCAGAATGGACTTTTGTGGGAGTTCCCATGGTAGAGCGCTTGGTGCGTCTCTCATGGCAGGTCTATCCGTCTATGGATGTGAATGCCCGCTTCGTGGAAGAGGTAAATGCGATGGGCCTGCCAAAGGATACGGAGATTCTTTGTCTTTGCCGTTCAGGTGCAAGATCTGCTTCTGCCGCTAACGCATTGACTGCAGCGGGTTATTCCAATTGCTGGAATGTCGCACAAGGCTTTGAAGGTGATAAGGATGCCACTGGTCACCGCGCGCAAGTGAATGGCTGGAAAGCCGCTGGGCTTCCTTGGGTGCAAAGCTAATGACAAAAAAGACTCGTACAAAAAACGCTCCAACCTGGGGCGATCACACCAAGCTTGTGCGTGGCGGCTTGGAGCGTACAGCTTTTGGTGAAACCTCCGAAGCTCTTTTCCTCAATTCGGGCTATGTTTATGACTCGCCAGAAACAGCTGAAAAGCGTTTTATGGGAGAAGATGACGGCTATGTTTATGGCCGCTATGGCAACCCCACAGTTTCGATGTTTGAAGAACGTCTGGCTCTGCTGGAAGGGGCTGAAGCCTGTTATGGTGTTGCTTCCGGCATGGCAGCGGTGTTTGGCGCACTGGCCTGCCAGCTGAAAGCGGGCGATCATGTCGTCTCGTCCAAAGCTTTGTTTGGCTCGTGCTATCAAGTGATCACGCAAATTCTGCCGCGTTTTGGCATCAATCACACATTGGTGGATGGCGGTGACTTGGCGGCTTGGAAGGCGGCTATTACTCCACAAACCAAATGTTTCTTTTTGGAAACGCCATCTAACCCAACACTTGACGTGATTGATCTAGCGGCCGTTTGCGAAATTGGCAAAGCTGCAGGCGTTAATATCATTGTCGATAATATTTTTGCGACGCCGATTTTGCAGAAGCCCTTGAAGTTTGGTGCAGATGTGATTGTTTATTCAGGTACGAAACATATGGATGGGCAGGGCCGGGTGTTGGGCGGTGCAATCGTCTCAACCAAGAAATTCAAAGAAGATATGTTAAAGCCGTTTCTGCGGCACACTGGCCCTTCGATTTCACCATTCAACGCTTGGGTTTTGCTGAAGGGTCTAGAGACGATGAAGCTGCGGGTGGAAGCGCAAAGCATTTCGGCTGAAACGGTGGCGCAGCATTTGGGAGCTACCAAAGTTATTGCCCGCGTGATTTATCCATTCCTTGATAGCCACCCCAAAATGGCATTGGCAAAAAAACAAATGAGCATGGGTGGCACCATGGTGACGTTTGAAGTGGAGGGCGGCAAGGCCAAGGCTTTTGATGTGCTGCGCCGTTTGAGGCTTGTCGATATTTCGAACAATCTAGGTGATGCAAAATCTCTGATGACGCATCCAGCTTCAACCACCCACCGCAACATCGGCCCCGAAGCCCGTGCCATGATGGGGATAACCGATGGCATGTTGCGGCTCTCGGTGGGCCTCGAGGATATTAAAGATATCCTTGATGATGTGAAGCAGGCGCTGGCAGGTTAAACCCGTTTTCCAAAAACTGGTCGATTGTTGCTTGGTTGATAAGCTTGAGTTGGCTGCTGATAAGTGGTCACTGTTTCAGGTATTTCAGCTTTGCGGTTGGCTCGCACGGCTTCTTCAATGGCGCGGTCATAGCGGTTCGGCAAGCCGCCAGTGTCTGTTGCTGGTTCATAGGCTGTTTGGATATTGCTAAATCCACCGCCTATGGCTGGCCCATAGTCATTATCATTGGGTTCGCCTGAGAAAAACCCACATTCGATAAATTGCCAAATTCCACCAATGGTTGGAATGAAACAGATCAAATACCACCAGCCGGATTTGCCACGATCATGATAGCGCTTGACGACGGCGCAAAAATTGATCCAAAAAACCAAGATAAGACCAGCACATAGTGCTGGCCAATAGTTTTGTAACAACTGATCAGCTTGTACAAATGACCCAGTCAGAAACGGAACAACCGCAAAGCATAGCGTCAGAATTACAATCGCTTGCGCACCCCACCATTTGGCTCTGCCAATGCGGCCCGATGGGCTGAAAAGAAATGACAACATGGTCCTCTCCGATTTTTCGAAAAGGAATAGATCAAGTAAAGTTAAATTCACTTAATGTGTCGCATGAAAACAATTTTAAAGTAAACTTAGTGTGAAGTTTTTCAGCCTGTTACTATTCTAAACATGCCAATGGCCATGGCTAACATGCCAACGACCACCGTTAGTTCACGGCGCGGTGCAATTTTGGAAAGATAGCCTCCTGCAAGGGCTGCAGGCAGCCCACCCAGCACAAGACCCGCTACTGGCAGGAATACCGTATGCCAATCAGCGCCACCTTCCCAATGGCCGATCAAGAATGCGAAAACGAAAGAAAGAAAAACTGTGAGACTGACAGCAAATTCTGCAATATTGGTGGCTCCAATCGCATAGCGCGATTCAACACCTGCACCCAAAAGCCCGGTTGTGACAATTGGCCCCCAACTGCCGCCAATGCCTTCCACCATGCCACCGATAAAGCCCACAATATGAGCAAAAAACTTTGGCAGGCGATGCGGGAGAATATTGCGGAAGCCACGATAAATAATCAGGCCACCCACACCGAGGAGATATGCATTGATCAGATGAAACAGAAATTTTCCTTTCAGGCTGGTAAGCAACATAGCTCCCACAAATCCACCCAGTGAGCCGAAAATACATAAGGCGAAAAGCAAGCTTGGCGTCATGTTCTTATGGACAAAATGGGAAATTGCGGCTGTGAAAGTGGTCGGCAATTTTGCGGCATTCACGCTCGCCGAAGCCAGTGCAGGTGGAATACCTTGGGCAAGCAACACCGATGATGAAATAATGCCGAAGCCCATTCCCAATGTGCCATCAACCAACTGAGCCAAAAAGCCCACAAGCGCAAAAGACCAGAACTGTGACATCGTTGTTTCCTTAAACGCCAGCCGCTTGGCGGGTTTCAGTTCGAATAATTTTGCCATTCGCCGTAAAATGAATGCCGCATTCAATTTTCTCAGAGCCCATCCAACGCCCAGCGCGGGGATTATCAGCACTGCCGCCCGGTGCTGTGCAAGTGAGTGGCATGCAGCCAATCGAGTGATAGCCTGCAAGCTTCAATGGGTGAGAGGGCAAGTGATGGTTCAGCATATAGCTTTGCAAATCGAGTGCGGTGAAACCTGCGAGTGGCTCCACCTTCAAACGATCTCCATCAGTGCTTACGAATTTTAGATCGGCGCGCGTTGAGCCATGGAAACGTTTGCGGCCAGAAATCATCACATCAAAATTGGCAAAGGCTTTTTCCATCGGAATAGTTTTGCGAATGTTGCAGCATTGGTCTGGGCTCTCAACATGCAAGTCGCCACGCGGATCTTGTTGCTGAATATCAAAGTCATCAGGGCTTATCACCCGAACATCGGTTAAGCCCAACTCACGCACCAACAGGTCACGGTAAGCTATTGTTTCAGGAAAGAGCTTGAGTGTATCGAGAAAAATTATGGGCAGTGATGGATCGACTTCCGAAACCATGTGCAAAAGAACAGCAGATTCGGCACCGAACGATGAGAGCAGTGCCACGCGGCCCTTATAGTCACGCGCGATTGTTCGAATGAGATCACGGCCTTCAAGCCCGGCATAGGCTTCCAACAGATCATTCTCATTATTGAGATTGAGTGGGCTTTTAGCCAGCATGAGGTTGCTCTTCCCAAGGTGCAAAACCTTGATGGCGTTGTGACCAGACTTCTTGTTCATTGGCTTGGCGGAACAGACCGCGCTGATAGGCCAGCGACATATGGTTGCTCGCCGCTTGCCAAGATTGCAGAGGGAAGCGATCATTTACCTCGAAAGAATCAAAACCAACCTGCCGCATATATTGTAGCTGATCAGGAAGGAGATTGCCCTCAGCCCGCAACTCACCACGATAGCCATCTAAGCGAAGCCCGCGCGCCAATGAATAAGCCCGACCATCTGTGAAGGCCGGAAAGGCCAGAACGATGATGGCAAGCTGTGACAAATAGGGAGCAAGCGCTTCAACCTTATCAGTGTTGGCCAGCTTTACACCGAGAACACCGGGAAATTTAACCAGCATATCCCAGTCCTTAGCAAGGCGTACGAACGTGACAATAATCTTGCCACCTTCAGGCAGCGCAGAATCATCAGCCAAACTGGTCCATTCATCAGCAATGAAAGCATTGTTCTTAAGCAGTGGCATAGAGTGCCTCCTTAAATGGGGCAGGGCCCAAGCGGCGGTAAGTGTGCAAAAACTCTTCGCCACTGGCCCGCAATTTGACATAAGTATTAAGAATGGTTTCGATAGCGTCTGGCACCTCGTGGGCGGCAAAGCCCGGCCCCAAGATGGTGCCGATTGAAGCATTTTCGGAAGATGAACCACCAAGCGTGATTTGGTAAAATTCTTCGCCCTTTTTATCCAGACCCAGAATGCCAATGTGACCAACATGGTGATGGCCGCAGGCATTGATGCAACCTGAAATATTAAGTTTCACAGCGCCATAATGTTCTTGTGTTGCCAGATTGGCAAACTTACGGCTGATGGCTTGAGCCACAGGAATTGAACGCGCAGTTGCCAGTGCGCAATAATCAAGGCCAGGGCAAGCAATAATATCGCCGATCAAACCATAATTGGCGGCAGCCATATCACTGGCCTTTAAGGCTTCCCACACCGCAAAAGCATCTTCCAATTTTACATGGGCCAAAACGATATTCTGAGCATGGCTTACGCGCAACTCATCAAATGAGTAACGCTCGGCCAATGTGGCCAACACCCGCATTTGCTCGCCGGTTGCATCACCAGGAATGCCGCCTTCCGGCTTCAGTGAAATGTTGATGATGGTGTAGCCATCAACGAGATGGGCTGCGAGGTTGTTCTTTGCCCAACGTGCAAAATCTGGATTGCTGCGCTTGGCTTCTTCAAAATGAGGAGCAAAACGTGAGAGCTTCTCATAACTGGGCGCAGCAAAATATTTTGAGATGCGGGCCAATTCGCGCTCATCCACTTCGGTGGATTGCGCGGGGTGGCGGGCATATTCGGCTTCCACTTCGGATTTGAATTTTTCGGCGCCCAATTCATGAACGAGAATCTTAATGCGGGCTTTGTATTTATTATCACGACGGCCGTAGAGATTATAAACCCGCATGATGGCTTCGAGATAGGGGATCACTTCTTTCTCTGGCAGAAAATCGCGTACAGTCACAGCGATCATGGGTGTCCGGCCTTGGCCCCCGCCCACCATCACTTCCCAGCCAATAGCGCCAGCATCATTCTTGTGCATGCGCAAACCAATGTCATGCACTTTGACAGCGGCGCGGTCATGTGGTGCACCAGTGATGGCCACTTTAAATTTGCGCGGCAGGAACGAAAACTCAGGATGCAAGCTGGACCATTGGCGAATGAGTTCAGCAATGGGCCGAGGATCTGCCAGTTCATCGGCAGCTGCACCAGCCCAATGATCGGTGGTCACATTGCGGATGCAATTGCCAGAGGTTTGAATGGCATGCATTTCAACATCGGCCAAGGCTTGCAAAATATCAGCGGTGTCTTCCAGTTTGATCCAATTATATTGAATGTTCTGGCGGGTGGTGAAATGGCCATAGCCGCGATCATATTTATCAGCGATGTAAGCGAGCTGGCGCATTTGCTTGCCGGAAAGTGTTCCATAAGGAATGGCCACACGCAGCATATAGGCATGGAGCTGCA